>VBLN01000049.1 GCA_005878685.1 Deltaproteobacteria bacterium
TCGATCCTGCCGATGTTATTGGCGCCGAACTCGAGCAAATAGATATTGTTGCCGTGATCGGCCGGGATGCCGTAGGCGCTGATGGTTCGGTTCGCGCCGGGAATTTCAAACGGGCCGAGGTTCTCGAATTTGCCGGTTGCGAGATCCAGCCGCAAAATGGAATGGTCGTCTTGGTTGTTCGTCCAGACCTTGCCGTCCACGTGGGAATAGCTCGGGCTCACCATCGATTGCTGGGTGTGGTTCCCCTGCCATTCCTTTGGGAGAGCAAAGATTTGGAATTTCTCTGTTTTCTTGTCGAACTTCGCGATGCCGCCCTGGTACATCAAAGAAACCCACAAGTTTTCGTCCTTGTCGAGTTGCAGATCGAGCGTGCCAGTCGGAAAGCCCTTTTTCAATACGGGGATGGGATACTCCGTCACCTTGCCGGTTTTTGGGTCCACCTTGCCGATGAACTGTTCGCCGAAATCCGAATACCAGGCCATGCCGTCAGAATCGACGACCACGTCGTGCGGCTCGGCCAGCTTTCGCGGCAGGTCGTATTCCGTAATGATCGCGCGGGTGGCTCTGCCCTTGGGGCGCGGCAGCGTCTTAAGCAGATATTCCCACGTCGGGCTAGAGTGCAGATTGACGGTGGCAAGCCATTCCGCGACAGCTTTCACATCGGCTCCCCGGGTGCGGTCGCGCTGCACCCCGCCAACGGTCATCTGCGGGCGCAGCGGCGTGCTGCCAGGCGCGTAAAGCGACATCCTTTGGAAGACTTGCACCCATTCGTCCGCGTTGTGAGTGGACTTCATGATGCGCTCGATCGTGTGGCAGCTGTTGCAGTTGAGCAAAAATTTCTTCTGCTCATCCGTGCCCGGAATGCTTAGGAGCCATTCCGCGTCGCTCAGCTGGCCAGCCAGATTTTTCGTCGGGCGAAGTTTGATGTCACCCGTGGTGACTTTCCCCGACGCCACGTCCACCGCTTTGGGACCATCCAGATCGTATCCGGCGGCGCGAATTCTGAGCGAGTAACGGCCCGGGCCGAGCTTCGAGGCGGGGAAGTTATAGCGCCCCTGCTCGTCGCTGAACACGTTAATGGTGATCGTCGAGCCTTCCCTCTTGGCGCCAACCACCACCCCTCCCATGGGGCCTTCTTTCTCCGAGCTAACCTGCCCAGTCAACGCTATGCCGGGTGAACCGTCCGCTCTGATGAGATCAGACGCCGTGAAAAATAAGGCTGCTGCCGCAGCCGCGATGGCTATCGCCAGAATGGTCTTCTTCAGCATAAGCATCCTCCTAAGACTAAAGTTGGAGACGCTGCATTGGATGCGGACTCCGCCCGAAACTGCGCGTCTATTACCACTCGCTCTATCTTGCGTCAAGCAGGCATTCTTAGGCGCTGTGCTTCGGTTCCCGCCGCGCTGCGGAGAACAATACGCTATCTCGTCGCGCCCGGTCGGGGGAGATCGACAAAAGCCTCAAGATGGCTTTGCGTGAATTGCGGGCCGAATTGTGGGAGAGCCTTCGGTTCAATCCGAAGGAGGAGATATCGAGGACTAAGACTTGTCCGCAACCAGAGTAACGGGCAGTGGTTTGCCCAAGGGAAGAATCAGGATTTGACTCCTTTTCCCCTTGCCGATGTTATTGCCCTGAGCGTCGAACTTGCTTTCTTTGCTGTCGAAATCGTTGTCGTTGGTGACTGCAATAGTGTTGCCGTCGGACTGAGAAAAAAGGGATTTACGATGGAGGAAATTCCGCCGCAGAAACCTCAACCTCGCGCCCCATAGAAATCACAGGCAAACTCATTCTTGAAGAAGGGACAAGAAAAACGACGGAGGAAAAACCACGGCAAGTATAGCGAGTGCAGGACAAAGCCAGAGACTTTGCGCGCGCCTTCCAACGGCTCTACTAGCGTCTTGTCTCTATCCCTTCTCTATCATTCATTCGGATAACATCGGCATACTGCTCGCCGCGAGGACCTCTCCTTAACTGCACGGCGACTAGGTCGCCATAGCGCAAGGAATCAACCGGCAATTCTCGCTCTCGGCTGAACATCACCGTATCGGGATCGAATTTAATAGCAATCAGTTGACCTTGAGTTGTCCGCAGCTGAATTATTTTGTCGCGTATGTCGACACGTTGCACTGTACCGACAATTTCGTCGCGCGGGGAACTTCTGTCGTAAACATCTCCGCGATCATCCCTGCCCCGTTCAATGCCGCTTCTTCTATCAATGTCACCCCTATCGACGTCAGGCCTTGGCATGAGGGCAATGTTTTCGCAACCCGCAGACACCATGATAAGAGGAAGCGCCAGACTGTAAGCCATTCGATTCGTCCAATTCATAAAGACCTCCGAAAGATTGATCAGTATTCCTTCGGAACGCAAGTAGCATGCCAGTACAAAATCCAACAAAGACGTGGTTTCGCAAGAGTGGATGACCTCGCAGCCCTTTACCGTGATGGATTTTCAGGCGATTTCAGATCCGTCTGGCTCAGTCTACGCGGCCTTTGAACATGGATGTTGCAGGGCCTACCCTTTCACTCCACATCTGTAGGAAAATCCCTCCAAAAATCTCTTCATTATGGTTCCCATCACGGTAAAATCCCTTTAGAATCAGCGTAAGTAATCCCATCAATGACGTTGGTATAGCCATTGCTCTAGCAAAATCCTGAGTCTCGCGGGATACGGATCGGAAGACGGTTTTATCTGGGCGACGAAAGGACGAATCATGAAAGGTCACGGGAATATCTTTGAAAGGGCTAGTTGTTGGCAGCTGGTCTTTATGCAAAGCAAGGTTAACGGCGCGCTGTACGCCGGAGAAGAACTGCCGGGCCACAAGTGGGATTGGCCGAAGAATACCTACCTTCAACGTCGGCTACAATATATAAGACGCAGTCAAATCTCCGATGAATTTGCTGATTTAAGTCGATCCGGCGATCTCATCACTATTCAAGAGGAATGCCGCAACTGAACGGCAAAACCTTGGAAAAGAACCGGGGTCCTACTCTTTGATAGGACCTCGGTCCGCGCCAGTGCCGCGCTGGAAACAGTTCTGTCGGCGCTGAGTCTTCATCAATCAACTTAGCCAGTCTGACACCAAAGCCTTCCTTTTATCAAATTCGTCAAAGGTACTTGACATCCTTTTCAGGAGTGACATCCTTTTGATAGAAGCGCGGGATCTATGTCTGCCAGATCTCCCCCACCAGCGAAAGTTACAGTGCCAAAATTGACGCTTAGCCATCTGCAAAGCTAATACGCAGCCTGACCCTTATTATGATTCCAACTTTGCAGGGTTTCACGTCTTTCTTTTAGTCAAAGGAAGAGAAAGGAGAGGGCGATGGAAGCGAAAAAGGGAATTTTTGAATCCGTAAAAGAAGGACTCGTCGGGAGCATTAAAGGAACTGGTGACGTGGCCAAAGCGGTGGTGGATACCGTAAGCGGAACGCTGACCCATACGATCAAGGGGACGAGTGCGGTAGGCACGTCGTTGATCGAAGCTGTTTCAGATGTGGGACGCGCCGCGATCCGCGGAGCAGTCGATGTGGGCGGCGACGTGGGATCGGCTGCGAAGGGAGCGGTCATCGGAACCCTGCGCGGGACTAAGGAGAGCGGCGTGGAAGCATTGGATGCCATCAAGACGACAACCAGCAGCGTAATCAAGGAAACCTCGGAGGTGGCCGGCGACATTGGAAAAGCAGCGAAAGGTGCCATGCAAGGGGCGATAACCGGCGCAAAGGAGGTCGGACTTAATGCCACTGAGGCAACCTCTGCGGCGGCAAACGGCATCCTAAAATCAGCCAGTGAAATTCTGTCCGGTACCGGCAAGACGGGAGCGTCGCTGATTGAAGCCTCTTCGGGCGTGCTCCGTTCCGCCATTCAGGCGGTCGTCGAACTCGGCGGTGACGTAGGTTCGGGTGCCAAGGGGGTGGTTTTGGGAATTTTACAAGGAACCAAGGTCGGCGGCAAAGAGGCCTTGGAGACGATCAGCGTAACCAGCAGTCATGTCGTCAAAGGAACGTCGGAGGTCGCCGGAGATATCGCAAAAGCGGCGAAAGGCGCGGTGCAAGGGGCGATAGCCGGAGCAAAAGAGATCAGTTTGGACGCAACGGAAGCAGCTTCCGCCGCGGCCACCGGCGCACTGCAGGCGGCCGAAGAGATCAGCTCAAAAGCGGGACAACAAGTGCGCAAGGCCTTAACGGGAACAATCGGGGGCGTGAAGGTTGTCTTAAAAGAACCTTTCAAATCAAAGAGGGTCTCATAAGGGCTCACCGAAGTCCGGGTCTCAAATTCCAGAAGGGTTTTCAGGGCCTGGTGTCTGTTGAGTGCGCAACAGAGCCAGGCCTTTTTTTCTAGCGCGACTGGGCGCCAGATCCGGCATGAGGAAACCTTAGGACTGTCGAGGGGTTCTCCGCTACCAGGGATTTTAGAGTGATCTCTTCCAAGGCTTTTTGGATGGCTTGATCACGACGCAGCAGGACGTCGGCGACAGGTCCGTCATTCTTGACGTCTTGCGTGGTTAAGCCGCCCACGATGTCCAGAATATCCTTGACGGTCACGCTCTCGGGTGGTCGCGCTAATGCAACTCCTTCAGGCGCCGCGGACCAGAGCAGAATCCCGGCTCTGACAAACTCGTCAATCAGATTCTCCAGACTCGACACTCCGAGATAGGCTGCAAGCTCCGTCGCTTGCCAGGGGGGTCGTTCAGAAAAATGGCGCCGCGTAATCTCGACCAGCGCCGAAAGAGCCAACCATTCCTGGAATCGATGCCCTTTCCCGCCCGGCAGCGCTTCGCGCAGGAAGGCGGAAGGGTGTTGATGAAAATAGGCGACCTCGGCACCGACCAAGAAAATCAGCCATCCTGTATACAACCAGATGAGAAAGACGATCATGATGGCAAAGCTCGAATAGACGGCGGCGTAGCGGGCGGAATTAGCCACGAACGCCGCGAATGCCGTCCCTACCAGCTGCCACAGAATGCCTGCCGCGGCGCCGCCGATGAGCGCCGAACTGAGCCGCACGTTCGTGTAGGGGATCAACTTGTAAAGAAAAGTGAACGTGGCGCAAAGCAGGACAAACGGCATGACGTTAGTCGTCAGGGTAAAGACATAGCTGATGAAACCGATCTGAAAGAGGCGCTCCACCAACCAGTAGCTTTGGGCGGAGGCGGTAAGGGTTAAGGCGGTAAAGACCATCACGGGTCCTACTAAGACCACGCTCAAATAAGCCGTGACCCTCTGAGCCCAAGTGCGGGAACGGGGCAAGCGCCAGATCTGATTCAGCGCATCCTCAACCTTGGCGACGAGCGTGACGACCGTATAAAACAACATGGCCGTGCCGGCCGCGCCTAGGATGCCCACGCGGAGGTTTCCGACAAAATTTATGATTGTGTTCGTCACCTGCGATGCTTCAGGCCCGAGCGGTTGAAGCATCTGCGCCAGAAAGGGTTCCAGAAGATTCTGCACCCCAAAGGCTTTCAGCACGGAAAACATCACGGCAAGAAAGGGAACCAGCGAAAGCAACGTCGAGTAAGTCAAGCTCATCGCCTGAAGATTCAGCACGTCGTCGCGATATCTCGTATTGGCGACAACGATTGCCCGGTAAAGAGAGCTTTGAATTTTGGCGAGAATCGTAGCCATAGGATGGGATGAACCGCGCTTCTATTAAATACTGTAGCCCTTTAAAGCAAGAATGCCAGGGGGAAGAATGTAGTTTTATGGTGCCTTCTTTTTTCTTGCCAAGGTCCCTCCGTTTATATAATAGGTATGGCACAGCAAGTTCCTTGTTACTCGCTGTGAGAGCGTTAACCTCTGTGGACACGATCGTGAAGAGACGAAGGCGCCAGATTTTCATCATTGCCGCAATTGCCGCTCTCCTCTTCGGCGCGATCCCTGGCTCGAACGCCGCGGGACAGGCGCCGGAGAGAGTGGAAGCTAAAACGATCTCTTTGGGAATCGTCTCTGAAATACATCAGCAGGAGATCGAGGAGCATTTTCACGATTTTGTGCGTTATGTCGCGCGCAAGCTTTCCTCGGCGTCCGACATCGAGGGCAAGGTCGTTATAGCTCCTACACTGTTTGAGCTCGCAAAGCTGCTCGAACAGAAGCAGGTCGATTTCTACATGGAGAGCCCCTATCCGACCTATGTCATCAACAACGTCCATGGAGCCGCGAAATTACTCTTGAGACGTTGGAAGGGAGGCATGGCCGAATATCGAAGCCTTATTTTTACGAAAAGAAACAGCGAAATAAAACGGCTGGAAGACCTTCGAGGGAAGATGATCGTCTTTGAGGATCCCGAATCGACTTCAGGTCACTTGCTGCCGAAGTTTTTTCTTCTAAGAAGGGGATTCAAGCTTGCGGAGAAGAGCCAACCAAATACTTCCCCCGCCGAGATCGGTTACATCTTCGCCGGTTCTCAAGAAAAGCTTGTCGACCTCGTTCTCACAAAACAAGTGGCGGCCGGAGCATTTAGCAACGGCGACTATGCCGCGCTTGACGAGAAAAGCAGATCGGACATCATCATTCTGGCGCAAACGGAGATGCTCCCACGTCACTTGCTCTCCATCCGAAGAGATCTAGCCCCGGCGTTGGCCAGCCGCCTTGAGGAGATTTTGCTCTCGATGCATGAAGACGATGAAGGCCGGAGGATCTTGCAAAAAGCCGACGACACGACAAAGTTCGACATGCTGCCGGGAGGCGAGGCAGGGGTTCGGCGCAGGCTCTTGGAAACCTTTTACTCGGTTGAGAAAAAATAGCAGAGCTTTGAGACGCTTTCAGTCTGCTGTCAATTAAACCGCGGCCAGCGGGAAATGGTCGCAAACCCAGCTGGGAAGCCGTGCTAGCGAGGCTTTCCCATTTGAAAGTTCTGGATTGCTATAGCAGAGGAGAACCTCGTGCGTTACGAGCTGTATTACTGGCCTGAGATACAGGGCCGCGGCGAGTTTGTCCGGCTTGCGCTGGAGGACGCGGGCGCTGACTACGTGGACGTCGCCCGTCTTCCGAAGCGGGGCATGCCGGCGATGATGCGCTTGCTGGAAAGCCGCTCGGCCAAGCACCCGCCCTTCGCGCCGCCTTTCCTGAAAGCCGGCGAGCTGGTGATCGCGCAAACCGCGAACATCCTGCTGTTTCTCGGTCCGCGTCTCGGCCTTGTGCCGAAAGACGAGGCGAGCCGACTCTGGGCGCACCAGTTGCAGCTCACGATCGCCGATTGGGTCGTCGAAGCCCACGACACCCATCATCCAATCTCGGGCGGCCTCTACTACGAAGAGCAGAGGCCTGAAGCGAAGCGGCGCGCCGCAGACTTCACGGCCGAGCGCCTGCCGAAGTTTCTCGATTACTTCGAGCAGCTGCTTAAGCGCAATCCGAAAGGGACCGACTATCTCGTGGGCAAAGCGGTTTCCTACGTCGATCTTTCGATGTTCCAGATGATCGCCGGCTTACGCTACGCCTTTCCGCGCGCGATGGCGAGACTGGAACCCACACATCCGCGGTCGGTGGCGCTGCACGATCGCGTTTCGGTTCGACCTCGGCTTGCCGCCTACCTGTCGTCGGAGCGGCGCTTGCCTTTCAACCAACAAGGCATCTTTCGGCATTATCCCGAGCTCGACGGGTAGGCGTCGTATCCGGGGCGTGTGTCTCCATAGGGCTGCCCTTCGTTTTTCGCGATTAGCATTTTCATCAGGTCGTCCGGCCGCGCCAAGCTTCCCGCATGAGTGACAAGGATCCGTTCGCTGCTGCGCTTCATCTCATTTCCCCTTTCATTATCCTCTTCCTTCAGGTAACCGGCCCTTTTATCGTTTCGCCCTGAATTTGCTCGCGGAGCGTAAGATCCTGAAACTGGCTCTAAATCAAATTATTTTGATAGGCCGCATCCGTTCCAAGCGTTTTCCCCGAGTCAGCGCCGATAGGCCAGCATGATTCCATCGCGAATGGGAAGCAAGACGTTTTCGACTCTCTCGTCTCTTTGAATCCGCTCGTTTAAGCCTGCGATAGCGCGGGAGGCCTGATCCGTCGGATGCAGAACTCTGCCGCTCTGCAGCATATTGTCCAAAACGATCAGCCCGCCGCGCCGCACGAGATCGATGCAGAGGTCGTAATAGGCGCTGTAGCCTTGTTTATCCGCGTCGATAAAACAGAGATCAAAAGGTCCCTTTAGAGATTTCAACGTCTCGATTGCCGGACCGAGCTTGATCTCGATCTTATGCCCGTAGGGACTCGTGGCAAAATAGCGCCGCGCGATCTCAGTGGTTTCGGGATTAACGTCACAGGTAATCAGTTGGCCGTCCGCCGGCAGCGCCTCCGCCATCGCAAGCGCGCTGTAGCCCGTGAACATGCCGATCTCCAGGATCCGTTTCGCCGCCACCAACCGAACCAGCAATCTTAGCAACGCCCCTTCCAGAGGACCGACCATCATGCGAGGCGACGCGGTCTTTTCGTGCGTCTCCTTCCAAAGGCGCGGATGAAGATCGGAGAGCACGCGCGTATGACGCTCGGCGTATTCCTCAATTTCTTCCGACAGGGATGGAATCATAAGTACCCTCCATAGCTGTTTCTCGTAAAATTAACATAGCGTAAACATGGGTCCAGCGCTAACGCGGGCAGTGTAGGAGTGCAGGAAAAAACCAACAGTAATTTTGCAGGGGGTTCATAGGTATCTCTTTCACTTCAAAGACTTAGCTATTTCCAGAATTGGTATGTCCTTTGCAAACCATTGCCAGTAGCCCCAACAAGGGCATTCCCACGTATCTTCGATCCGGGAGATTCGCAGAAACCAGCACGGGCCAGAGCGCCAACTCCAGGAAATTCAGCGCCTGAGGCAGGAGCGCGCGGAGTAGAGGAGATCTCTTGCTTTATTATTCATAACCCTAAAGCCAGGAGAAAATTTATGGAATGGATCCAGCTCGATGGTAAGGAACTCCCTCTTCTGGAATCGCCGCAGAGCGAAGAACCTCAGCGCCGGATTTTCGGTTTCCTTAATGTCCTCTTCAAAAATAAGTTCTTTATCGCCAAAGTTTTTATCATGGTGGCCCTTCCCATATTGATCCTGCTGCTAGCGATGCCTACCGAATATCTTGCTAAAGTCAAGATATTGATTAAGCCCACTCGCGCCTTTCTCAATCTCTCTGCCTCTTCTAACTCCTCTGCCACCTCCGATGACCACGGAGCTGCCGCTAAACCAGAGGAGGTCATTAACGACGAGATCCAGATTATCAAGAGTAAGGAGGTCCGCGAGCGATTGGCGAAGGAGGTACCGCCTCCTAGCAAAGGCAGCACCTCTGGGTTAAACGCTACTCCTGTAAAGCAATCGAACCTCATCGAGGTCAGCATCACAAGTTCAAACCCCGAATGGGCCAGCAAAGCTGTCAATAGAGCCGCGGAACTTTACTTAGAGCAACATCTGAAAGTCCATAAAACCCAGGGTATCGAAGAGTTCTACGACGAGCAGGATAAGAGGCTCCAGACTGACCTGACAAAAGCAGAGGGCGCACTCAGAGAGTTTCAGGAAAAGGAAAAGATCGTGGACACTTCAATAGAGGTGCCGGCTGAGCTTCAAGCCTTAGCCTCCTTTGAGAAAAGCCTGAAAGAAACCGACTCCAACATTCGAGAAACGGAAGAAAAAATAAGCAGCCTCGACGGCCAATTGAAGCAGCAGCAGACTACGATCTCGAGCAGTAAGAGTATAAATGTCAATCCAGTCTATGCGCAGATCATGGATAAGATAACTAAACTCG
>VBLN01000050.1:0-891 GCA_005878685.1 Deltaproteobacteria bacterium
CTTTGTTTGCATATACCGGAGGTTTCATTTGGTCGGTCACCTTTATCTCCGCCGGTTACTTTTTGGGGAGCCAATGGACTCTGGTATTCGGAAAGGTCCGCCCCACTCTTGTGATTGGTTCTGCCATGACCGTTGCCTTATTCTTGTTATACATTTTTGTTCAGCATTACTGGCGCAAGCGCAAATAAGATAGATAAAGGAAGATCGATCATTTCTTGTTGCACCAGTGGGAAAGATTGATTGAGTTCCAGGAATTCCAGATGGAGCTAATCATCGAGGTGCGAGGCCACGGGTAGGGATCCAATCTTCTCCTGTGACGTCGGCGCATATCCTTTCTCACTCATCTCTCTGATTTCATCCTCGTCCCTCTGACCGGATCTCCCGTGGCTTTGAAAAAAACGTTTTATATTTAACTCCAGAAAATGGGGGACGTTCTTATATAGCCAATGATTCTGCCGCGCTGGCACTCGGCAGGCTTGGGCTAGAATTCCATCCAACGTGCCAATTGAATTCTAAGGCAAGATGGGTCTTGTCATTAATCCTTTATGGGTCAGCGTGTCATTTATAGGTCAGTGTTGACACCATTGAACGTTATCGAATAGTCTTTACTCGAATTGAGGGATAGCCGACCGGTTTGTCTTACTGGCTGCCGCTTGGGACTCTCGAAACTGAGCTGGCTATCGGGATTTCTTAGCTTCGTATTGGCCATGCCTCAAAAGGAATTCCTTACCAATTTGATTGTTCCGCGCAGATAGCGGAAGCTTTTTGGCGATGAGCTACAACGCGTGGTTTCAGTGCATCAATGGCTGCTCGGGGCAGCTCAGTCTTCTCGAGGTTATCTACCGCTGCCCGTCGTGCGGTGATCTGCTCGAAGTCCACCACGACTTCGAT
>VBLN01000050.1:896-11117 GCA_005878685.1 Deltaproteobacteria bacterium
CAGAACGTCTATCCTTACGGCTCAGGCGTGTGGGCCAAGAAGGAATGGGTCGTTTCTTTTATCGATAACGAGAACATCGTCTCGACCTTCGAGGGCAACACCAACCTCTTCTGGGCTGATCGTTATGGCAAGCAGCTCCACATAGAAGATCTCTGGGTCAAGCAATGCGGAAACTCGCACACTGGCTCCTTCAAGGACCTCGGCATGACCGTCCTGGTCTCCGTAGTAAAGCAGATGATGGCCAACGGCGAGCCCATCGACGCGATCGCCTGCGCGTCGACCGGCGACACCTCGGCGGCGCTCGCGGCCTACGGTGCGGCCGCCGGCATTCCAACGGTAGTATTCCTACCGCGCAACAAGGTGTCACCAGCACAGCTCGTCCAACCGCTTGCGAACGGTGCCTTGGTTCTCTCCCTGGACACTGACTTCGATGGCTGCATGGCCGTGGTCCAAGAGATCACGAAGCATAGGCACCTCTACCTGGCGAATTCGATGAACAGCCTGCGGATTGAAGGGCAAAAGACCGTCGCAATCGAGATTGTGCAGCAGTTCGAGTGGGAAGTGCCGGACTGGGTCGTTATCCCCGGTGGCAACCTCGGCAACGTAAGCGCGCTCGGCAACGGCTTCCTGATGATGCGCGAGCTCGGCTTGATCTCGAAGTTGCCGCGCATCTGCGTAGCTCAAGCCGAGAACGCCAACCCCTTCTACCGCGCGTACTTGAGAAACTTCGAGCACTTCGAGCCCGTCACGGCACGGGAGACGCTCGCAAGCGCGATTCAGATCGGCAATCCGGTCAGCATTCACAGGGCCATACGGACCCTGCAACGCTTCGACGGCGTGGTGGAGCAGGCTTCGGAGCTGGAGCTGGCCGATGAAGCCGCTCGGGCCGACCGCACCGGAATGTTCAACTGTCCGCACACAGGCGTGGCGCTGGCCGCGCTGCGTAAGCTCGCCGAGCGAAAGGTGATCCGGTCACACGAACGGGTCGTGGTCATTTCAACGGCGCACGGCCTCAAGTTCGCCGAGCAGAAAATCGCCTATCACTCGGGCACACTCGCAGGGATCCATCCGAGCCACCCCAACCGCCCAGTGGAATTGAGCGCCGACACAAGGCAGATCACCGATGTGATCTCGCGCCACGTCGAGCGCATGCGGCTCCTGGGCCAATAATGGACGCCCGCCAAAGCAAGAACCGCGGTGAGACCACCACTTCGGCTAGGCCCACCGATACTCCATTAGGGGGCAACGCCACGGAGACCTCCGACCAAACCGGGCGGTCCGGCCGCACTGATCGGGCAATGCAAGCGGGGAGTGCAGTTGTCTTGCCGCCCGGCGCTCGCGAGGTAGCGCGCGGTATCAGTACCCTCGCCGTGCACGCAGGTGAGCCACGCCCGAAGTTCGGCAATGCGCTCGCCACACCGATTTTGCAAACGGCGACCTACACGTTTGCCGACACCCGGGAGCTTCAGGACCACTTTGAGCGCCGCATCGAGCGCGAGGAGTATGGGCGCTACGGCAACCCGACTCAGCGGATCGCCGAGCAGAAGCTGGCGGCGCTGGAAGGTGCCGGGGATTGCTTACTCTTCGCCAGCGGCATGGCAGCGATTACGACGACGCTGTTTGCGTTGCTTTCGCACGGCTCGCATGTTGTCGTGACGGATGACTCCTACCGGCGGACTCGGCAGTTCCTCGCCCAAGTGCTCCACCGTTACGGCATCGAAGTATCGGTGGCGCCGGCGGGCGACTACCAAGCGATTGAGGGGGCCATCCGTCCCACCACGCGCGTGCTAGTTAGTGAGTCGCCGACCAACCCATACAACTACGTCCTTGACCTCGATTGCTTCGCCGACATCGGCCGGCGGCACCGCGTAAAAACGATCATCGATGCGACTTTCGCCACGCCCTTTAACCAGCGGCCACTGGAGTTCGGCATTGATCTTGTTCTGCACTCCGCCACCAAGTATCTCAGTGGGCACAACGATCTTCTCGCCGGCGCCGTCCTCGGGTCCGCCGAAACCGTGGAGGGGATTCGGGCTCTGCAGGCCGTAACCGGTGCTGTCGTGGATCCGTTCGCCGCTTACCTCCTGGTCCGGGGCCTCAAGACCTTCGCGCTTCGAATCGCGCGGCAGAATACCAACGCCCAGGCACTCGCCGAGTTTCTGGCGGCGCACCCGCGGGTCGTCGCCGTACACTATCCGGGTCTACCGACCCACCCGCACCACGAGGTGGCGCGGCGCCAGATGCGGGGATTCGGCGGCGTCGTCTCGTTCGAGGTTGCCGGCGACCTCGACGCGGCCTCGCGGGTTGTGGACACGTGCCGAATCCCCCAGATCGCGCCCTCCCTGGGAGGCGTTGAGAGCCTGATCGAGCAGCCCGCACTGATGAGCTTCTACGAGCTCACGAGCGAGGAGCGCCTCCGGGTCGGGATCAAGGACAACCTGATCCGCTACTCAGTCGGCATCGAAGATGCGGAAGACCTGATCGCCGATCTCGCCGCTGCCCTCGAATACGCGTGAAGCACGCCGCAGGTCGGTTGCGGTTGCCGGCAGCGCGAAACCTGGACCCGCCAGCTGGCGCCCCTCAGGCACGCGGCTCCTACCTCGACAAGCGCAGGTTTGTTTTTATCCTTAAGTATCTCGCCGCGTCTTCTAGCACCCGACGCGATTCGCGGGGTCCGTTAACGGCCAGAGACTTTTCATATACCTTGGTAAGTCGTGCTCGTTTGCGAACATGAGTCGGGGGCACAGGTCGCCTTGGAGCGACCGCAGGTAGGTGGTCCTCGCGATCATTCTTTTCAAAAGCGTCCAATATTAGACAGAAACTCTCTCCCGAGTCAGCGTAGGATCAAATGCAAACGGAGGAGATTGCCGTTGAAAGGGAGGAGGGCTCAGGGCTGGCGGTCAAAATTGGATCTCTAGTCTTTGTAAGAAGGAGGAAGCACGATGGAAATTCCCAGGGACATACGGGGTCTTAACGCGGGAATAATGGTTTTGACAGAATGGCCAGTTGAAGGAGGGGAGCCATGGCACAGAAAAGCATGATTGAATCGGTAAAAGAGGAGATTGTCGGCGCCATCAAAGGCACGGGGGATATTGTGAACGCTGTGGTCGATACGGTAACCGGCACTCTCACGAATACGATCAAGGGTACCGGTGCAGTGGCCACTTCACTGATAGGAGCCCTGTCAGACACGGCACGCGCTTCCATTCAGGGAGTGGCTCAGGTAGGCGGCGATATTGGGGCAGCTGCCAAAGGAGCTATCATAGGAGCGTTGCGGGGCACTAAAGAAACGAGCACGGAAGCATTAGAGACTATTAGTGCTACTGCTGGTGGAGTTGTCAAAGGCGCTGCAGAAGTCGCGGGTAATCTGGGAACGGCGGCGAAGGGTGCGGTTCAAGGAGCTATCTCTGGGGCAAAAGAGATAGGACTAGATGTGGTGGAAGCAACTTCCGCTGCTGTCAGCGGAGCTCTGACGGCTACAGGTGAAATTATCAAAGGAACTGGCAAAACAGGAGCTTCTGTGATCCAAGCCTCGTCAGACGTCGTGCGCGTAGCAGTTCAAGGAATAGTCGAGGTGGGTGGAGACGTGGGCTTAGGGGCTAAGGGAATTATTATAGGCGTCCTGAGAGGGACCAAAGAAACGGGTACTGAAGCTTTTGAAACCATAAGCGCGACAGCTGGTGCCGTCGTAAAAGGGACTTCCGAAGTGGCAGGCGACGTAGCCATGGCAGCCAAAGGTGCTGTAGAAGGCGCTATAGCTGGGGCAAAAGAGCTCAGTGTGGATGCAACTGAAGCAGCCTCTGCTGCTGCCACAGGAGCGGTTAAGGCCGCAGGTGAAATCGGTTCCGGAGTCGCAGAACAGGTTCGTAACGCCGTTACTGGAACCATTGCTGGAGTGAAAGTGGTGTTAAAAGAACCTTTCAAGAAGTAAACCAGGTAATTTGGTTCGCTAAAAAATTGGATCTGGTTACGTAAAAGGCTAACTTCTTAGCACAAAACAGTGTGGATCTTTGAGTTGGAAGGTTTGGGAGCGTTGCTCCCCCAGGCCGCCGTTTTTTAGTTGGTGCTCCATAGACAACGATACCTCCCGGGATCTGGACCAGGCGAGCACCGCCTGGTAGTCCTTGTCGAAACCTCCAAACGCCACTCGCGCGTCGGCATACTGTTAGATCCAACAAGAGACGATGATGACATGTCCACCACCCGTTCCCAGGCTCACTCAAAGTAGCTCGGGGCGGCGGTTCTGGTCGTCCTCGGGATCATCGCCGGCTTGAAGGCGAGGGCTTGCAATTATATAAAAACCCATGCCCGAACCAAGAATACGCCCCACGGCTTCATTTCTCAATTACGTGCCGGTTTCGTTGGCCTTTGGCACGAGCGGATTGCGCGGCTTGGTCAAAGACATCACCGACCTCGAGGCTTATATCAATGTCAAAGCCGCGCTTCGGTATCTGTTGAGCATCGGGGATATTCGTGCGCGCAGCACAGTGGTTATCGCCGGCGACCTTCGGCCGAGCACCGACCGCATCATGCGCGCCTGCGCCCAGGCGGTTGTCGACTCGGGCTGCCGGGTGGAGAACGCAGGCAAGATCCCCACGCCCGCATTGATCTCTCACGCCATCTCCGCCGGACGCGCCGGCGTGATGGTGAGCGGCAGCCATATTCCATTCGATCGTAACGGCATCAAGCTCAACAAGAGCGTCGGCGAGGTCCTGAAGCAGGACGAACCAGGCATCACGCACGAGGTCGAGCGTGTGCGCCTCGAGGAGTACAGCCGGCCCGCGACCAAATCCGCCTTCGACGCCTCTGGAATGCTCAAACGGTCGCCAGACCTGCCGCCGATCGCTCGGGCAGCCGAAGAAGCCTACGTTCGTCGCTACTTGACCAGCTTCACCTGCGGCGGGCTCTCTGGCCTGCACGTTCTTGTGTATCAGCATTCGGGGGTGGGCCGTGACATCTTGCCACGCATCCTGCGCGAGCTTGGCGCCGAGGTGGTCACCGCCGGGCGCAGCGAGACGTTCGTTTCCATCGATACGGAGAACATCACCAACGAGCAGCTGGATCGTCTGGAAGAATTCGCCGTCACTGCCGAAGCGAGCGGCCGGCCGCTTCATGCAATCGTGTCTACCGATGGCGACTCCGATCGGCCGTTGTTGACAGCGGTGCTGCCCGCCGCCGAGCTCCACCCAGGCGGCCGGCGCGTACGTTTCTTGCCCGGTGACCTACTCGGCATCGTGGTCGCCGAGTACCTGCGCGCGGATGCCGCCGTGGTCCCCATTAGCGCTAACGATGCTGTCAACCGACGCATGGGCGAGCGCGGGGTTTTGGTCCGGAAGACCAAGATTGGATCGCCCTATGTCATCTCCGGCATCGACGAGTTGCGCCGTGCCGGAACACACGCACGGATCGTCGGCTGGGAAGCCAACGGCGGATTTTTGACCGGCAGCGAGTTTGCTTTGGCCGCCGGGACCATGGTCGCGTTGCCCACGCGCGATTCGACGCTGCCCATCTTGGCAAACTTGTTCGCTGCGGCCGAGCAGCACATCGGATTGGCCGCACTGTGGAACCGGCTGCCTGCACGGTTCGGCCGGGCCGGTTTGATCGACAACGTACCGGTCGCGGTTAGCCAGGCCATCCTTGCTCACCTGATTCCACCCGGCGACATGATCGAGGTGGAGCTCGATGGTGCGGGACGCGTATTCGATCGCAGTCGTCCGGACGCGATCCCCAAGCCGCTCGCAGAACCGGCAACCGCAGACTGGCAGCAACGCAAGGCGACATTAACGCGTTTCTTCACGCCCGCGCTCGGATTCGACGAAATTGTGCGGATCAATGTGCTCGATGGCGTGCGCGTCTATTTCCGCAATGGGGACGTCGTGCACCTCCGGCCGTCGGGCAACGCGCCTCAGCTGCGCTTCTATGCCAACAGCGATTCGCAAGCGCGCGCCGATCAAATCGTGGAGCTTGGGCTGCGCGAACCCGACGGGGTCTTGCGTCACCTGGAACGAGTGTTCACGCAAGGTACGGTCGTGACCTTGTGAGGGAGAACCGATGATTCCGTTTCAGGTGCAGCGCCTTTGCGATTTCCCGCCGAGATTAATGGCTTTGAGTGACGACATCGACAAGCACAGGTCGCCCTCTTATCTTTAAGGTGTCTCACCACATCTTCCAGCGCTCGGCCGAGATCCGCGGGTTCCGTCAATGGTCCGAATCCATAGACTTTTCATACATCTCGGTAAGTTTACCGGCCGCAGGATAATTCTTTCAAAATAGTCCAGTATTAGACAGTAATCCCTCTCGGGTCAGCATAGGATTAAATCCAAAATGGCGGTGGTAGAAGAACCGGCTTCTCTTGAAACTCGCATGCGATGGGGAGGAGGGCTCTCTCAGAAGTCAGGGCTGGCGGCCAAAACTTGATCTTTTACGATAGTTAAAAAGGAGAAAGTACGATGGAAATTCCCAGGGACATTAGTGGAAAAACCACCGCATTGATTGTGAGCGGCCTGATCCTGGTTTTATTCTTTGGTTATCGGGCTCATGTCAACTCGCGCCAGGCCTTACAAATTCTGGATCTGCAGGTGCCTAATATCACGCGGCCCGCCTTCGATACTCAGGTCTTTGCCCTTACTCCTGCGAATCTTGAGCCTGTGTTAACCAGCGTTACGCCGCAGTTTGGAGGGCCCGAGGGCAAGGCGGAAATGGAAAGATTTAAGAAGGAATTTCAATCTCACTTGTGGATTGCGGTGATGACCCGGAATAGAGGACTACAATCCGCAACGGACGTGTTGACTCAAATTCAACTCACAACACCGATCACGGCCCTTCAAGGGTACAGCACAACTAGCTACGCCAAGATGGAGGTCAAAGAGGGAGGGATAGGAAAGGACGTGGCATCAGTGAACTGGAATTACATAGAGCCCGCCATCACTGCGGTCACCCTGATTGGTGTTCAGCCCAAAGACTTTGGGAGCAAAGCGCCTTATTCGAAGAAAGATATGCGGATTTGGTCCAGAGATTTTAGGTTATACTTTGAATTGGCTGAAGTAAATTCGAAAGAAGGGGCGATAGCTCACGCTTATTGATAGGCGCAGCCGCAAAAGACAGTCGGGTCGAAGAAGCACGGACAAACCCTATAACAGAGACTGCGCGCGCGGAATAAAAGGGAACTGGAGGGTCTAATCTATGGCTGATCCAATTGTAACAGCTGAAGAAGTTCTATTGGATGTCAAGGTAGCCGACGCTTCCAAGCTCTATAAGTTCTATCTCAACCAGGAAAAGAAGATTTTAGGAGCCCTCTCTGTCATCGTTTTTCTCGTGCTATGGGAGTTCATGGGAGGAGCATGGAGTGTCTATAACCCGATTCCTGTTTTACGAATCAATCCGATGTTTATGAGCGCCCCTTCGCTCGTTTGGAAAGCCGGTTACGAGTTATTCTCCTCAGGTGAGATCTATAACGATCTCTATGTGAGCGGGACCGAATTTTTCTGGGGATATGTCCTTTCGGTTGTCGTCGGTATTCCCTTTGGCATCGCGGTAGGTTGGTACAAGAAGATGAGCTACACCTTTGATCCTTTTGTCAATGCGATGAATGCGACCCCTCGGGTTGCCCTCTTGCCCCTTATCATTATCTGGTTGGGTATTGGTATTCCGTCCAAGATCGGAATCATCTTTCTCGGCGCCGTCTTCCCCATGCTCATCAATGCGCGTGACGGGGTGAAGACTACACCTCAAAGCCTTCTCAACGCCGCTAAAAGCTTCGGCGCTTCAGAATGGCGAATCTTTAGGACGGTGGTATTCCCTTCAACCGTGCCATTTATCCTTACTGGTTTGAGGCTTGGAATTGGCCGGGCCCTGGTTGGCGTCCTGGTCGGAGAGCTTTATGCCGCAACCGCCGGCATTGGTTTTATGATCACGGTTGCCGGCGCGACCTTCCAGACCGACAAGGTCTTTGTCGGCATCCTGGTTTTTGCCATAACCGGGATGGTCTTAACGGAGGTGGTGGACAGGTTAGAGCGCCGCTTTGATAAGTGGCGGCCAAAGGTAGGGGCGGCTGCATAGCATTTCTTCAACTCTCTTTCGGAGTCAAGGTGCGGCTATAGCTTGGTTTAGACTCGACCATAATGGCATGTGACCAGGGAAGAAGATTCGAGTGATACTGACCGTTGGGAATAAGGTTATTTATCCCTGCCAGGGCCCCTGCCTTATTGGCCCGGTCGTCAAGAAAGTTGTCGATGGCAGGCCGATGAGTTTCTATCAGTTGGCTCTCCTGGACGATAGCGAAGGCGAGTTGTTCGTCCCCGTAGATAACGCGCAGGCCATAGGGATCCGACAGTTGCTGGACAGGTCTGAAATCCCAAAGCTACTAGGTCACCTAAAGAAGGCAGCCGGAACAGCCAAGAACTGGAGGCAGCGCAGTATTGACAACTTCAAACTATTCGCCTCCGGGTCGGCATTTGATTTGGCTGAGATCGTTGAGTCGCTGACCGAGTTAAGCGAGACCAAGGCGCTATTGCCTCGCGACAGCCGGATGCTGGAAAGGGCGAGAAAACTACTGGTTTGCGAGATCTCTGAAGTGATGGGAGAGGCAAAGAGCGCGGCCGAGGAACAGGTAAACAAGGCTCTCAAAGGGCGAAAAGAAAAATGAAGAAGGCAAGCGTACGGCACTATGCCATCGCCCGTACTTTCATTCATTCTCTCTAGTCGAGCCTTGATTGCTGATGGGCTGAAAGCGGTGAGAGATTGGCCTGAAGGAAGAAGTCAGGGGAGGTTCTATGAGCGAACACGTCTACAAACAGATCGAACTGACAGGTTCTTCCAAAACCGGGGTCGAAGATGCGGTTCAGAACGCGATTGCGAAGGCATCGAAGACCCTTCACAATCTGCATTGGTTCCAAGTCGTTGATACCCGCGGATATGTCGAGCAAGGGAAGGTTGATTACTGGCAGGTGACGATCAAGCTTGGCTTTAGAGTGGACGACACGACTAGCCTTTGAAAATCGACGAACCAGATTTCTGTTGTTTGCTCTCAGGACGTAATTTGTAAAGGCTGCGTCATCGTCCTAGTTGCGCTACGAGAGCGATGATTACGCCGGGACCAGACAAAGTGGGCGAGACTTTCAAGGCGTGTATAACGGTTTGTTTCTTTTAAGTCTCCTGCTGTAAGTTGGTCAAAACTCACTTCAGACGGCTGTTTCTATAGAGGAAGAGAGAATGGTTTGAATATGGAAAAGAAACACCAGCAGTTTTCTATTTGGTACTTCCTGGTAGCTTTTTTCATTATTCTGACAATCCAAAACTACCTGGGTAGTCGCCATATCGGGATCATCAGCTACAGTCAATTTAAATCCGCACTTAAGAAGGGCCTCATCGCAGATCTTACAATTGGCGAGACTACCATTGAAGGCACTATGAAGGGAGAGGCAGTCAAGGAGATTTTCCCGCCGGAGAAGCTAAAGGAGATCCCTCAAGATGTAAGGGAAGGGAAGAAACCTTATCCCTTCGTAGCGGTGCGAGTGGAGGACCCTGGCCTGACTGCCGAACTTGAAGAGGCAAAAGTCCCGTTCAAAGGAGTGGTCTCCAGCACTTGGCTTCCGACCATTTTGTCCTGGGTGGTTCCAGCAGCCGTGTTTTTTCTGTTGTGGAGCTATCTGCTCAAGAAGATGGGACCAGGGAGCGGCTTGATGCAGATCGGCAAGAGCAAGGCGAAGGTCTACATCGAGAAAAAAACCGGAGTGACATTCGCCGACGTTGCGGGAATTGATGAGGCTCAGGAGGAACTCGTCGAGGTGGTGGGGTTCCTGAAAAGCCCGGAGAAATATCAAAGGTTGGGTGGGCGCATTCCTAAGGGCGTTTTGGTCGTCGGGCCGCCGGGTACGGGGAAAACCCTGCTGGCCCGCGCAGTCGCCGGCGAGGCCGGGGTTCCCTTCTTCAGCATCTCAGGTTCCGACTTCGTTGAGATGTTTGTCGGAGTCGGGGCGGCTCGGGTGAGAGATCTTTTCAACCAGGCGGTACAGCATGCCCCCAGCATCATATTTATCGACGAGCTGGACGCCCTGGGAAAGGCAAGGGGAACGAACATGCTTACCGGCAACGACGAGCGTGAACAAACCCTCAATCAGCTCCTGGCTGAGATGGACGGCTTCAATCCGAACCAAGGGGTAATCATCATGGCTGCCACTAACCGGCCGGAGATCCTGGATGCCGCGCTGTTACGCCCCGGCC
>VBLN01000051.1 GCA_005878685.1 Deltaproteobacteria bacterium
TAATGGCTTTGATCAGCAGGATGTTTGTTCGAAGTGGGCTTTCTCCCACGTTGTTTCTTCCCTGGAAGGAAGTCATCCCGGAGTAACGCCAACATTTCGGCACCTGCCGATAGGTCGGCAGGCTTTCTTAGTCACGATCCCTCTCCAACCCGCAGCGGGGCGATCTGTAACATCCCTGATTTTCACCATTTATAGCTCCTTTCTGGTCTTGATGCGGTCTTGGCACTGCAATTGCTCAAAGCATGTGTAGAACAAAAAAGAGAAAGGAAATGAATCTAATGAAGATCGACACATTATTTTTGGCAGCCCTGCTTCTAACCGGGACAACTCTGTGGGCGCGGGTAGCAGTTCAAGGTTTTGAACAGGCGCTGCTCTCGGCAGCGATTGACTGGTCCCTGAACACCATAAGGGCGGGAACAAGGTTGCTCATAATACGGTGAGCTCTGGTTGATTGGCTTAGGTTTAATCAGATGAGGAAACCCTCTTTAATGTTCTTAGATCGGACATGGATCGCCCCTGCAGTGGCCGCGGTGGAAATGCCGATAGGGCTAACCCACATAGACTCGGGTTTCTGTTGGTGTGATCCGATAGTAGAGATGAAGGAGAACGGGGAGGAAGTTGTGGTCCATAGGGAAGTCATGTGGAATTAACTTTGATGCCACTCAAGGAAGTAGCTTATGTCATCCAAAAATAAAATCTATTTCGTCATCTTAGCGCTTGTCGGTCAGTTATTCTTTCTTGGACCGATAGCAACTGAGCCTCTAGAAGCCGGCGACAATGCCTTGGGCCAGGAGGTTTTTTCCCCCGCTTCGCTGCCAGAAAAGGATCGCCTGATTCTGGTGTCATTGCTCCCAGTAGTCGTTGCAGGAGAGATCGTGGGCGGGGTGGCTGTATATGATGATCCTAGGACCGAAAGGCCCGCCGATTATCTGGAGCTTTACGACAGCACAGACGGTCTCTTGGCTGTCAACTGGTTCGATAGGTTTGGCATCGAAAGAATGGCTGTCGATCGCGGGCTCCTAGAAAAGACGCACAAACTCCAAGGGCTCTTTGTTCTTGTTCTGGACGGGGACTCGATATGAAATCGCCTCGTTAGCTTATGTTGAAAATCACGACTCAAACTGACGCTACAGGAATCATTTTCGAGCTTGAGGGAAAACTTGCAGGACCCTGGGTGCAGGAATTGAAAGGCTGCTGGCAAAGAGCCGCTAACTCCGACCGATCCGTTAGAGTCCTGCTGTGCGCGGTAACGTTTATTGACGATAACGGAAGGGATCTTTTGGTTGAGATGTATCATCGCGGAGCTGAGCTTGTGGCGGAAGGGTGCATGAACAAAGCTATCGTAGAACAGATCGTGCGAGGAGAAAGAACATGAGCGAGTACATTAACGAAGTGAACGAGGATACTTTCGAGCAAGTTGTCTTGCGTTCCGAGACTCCGGTCCTGGTGGATTTCTGGGCCGCTTGGTGTCAGCCCTGCCGCGCGCTTGCGCCCATAGTTGAAGCGGTCGCCAGACAATATGGTAGCGCGGCGCGGGTCGTCAAGCTGAACATCGATGACAATCCTTCCGTTGCGCAGCGGTATCGCATTCAAGCCATCCCCACTTTGATTCTGTTCCGAGATGGTGAGGAAAAAGAACGTATCATCGGCGCCGCGAGCAACGATGCGATTTCACGAATGATAAACGAGCACGTCCGTGTCCTTCCTGACTCACAGGATAGAATCGCCGGACACTAGAAAGGTCGTATAAATCCATGATGGATCAGGCAGCCGCCGTTTTTGAAGAAACGTTGGGTTCTTTGTTTCAACCGGACACGCTAATTCCGGATCAGTATTTTGAGACTTTTCGCAGGAAGAGGTTAGAGCCGGAGAAGCAGCTCATGTTGGCGGTTTTGGAGGATGCTGTCCGGTGTTTTCAGGACAACGTTATGGCGCGGAGCGGAAAGAGGAAAAAGCTTTTCGACGAGGCGGAGGAGTGGATCCTGGAAGAAAACAGCGATTGGCTTTTTTCCTTTGAGAGCACCTGTGAGGTTCTGGGGTTTAATCCCCAGTACGTACGCCAGGGGTTGTTGCGATGGAAGAAGAAGAAAACACCAAAGCATCGTAGCGCCGAAGCGGCTTAAGATCTCTGGAATGATACCGACCCGGGGGGAAGACAAATGAACCCATGGCAACTTATTTTTCTACAAAGCAGGGCTAACAATGGGGCGTATGACGGAGATAGTTTACCGGCGCAAAATTGGGACTGGCCCCAGGGGACTTGGTTTCAAGAGCGTCTGCGTTATCTCCGAAAGACGCAACAGCACGTATTCCAGAGAATAAACTCCGAAGATGAAGCACGAAAAACGAATTCAGGTCGGTCGTTTCCGCCCACCAAGAGCCCTGCCCGCGCGGCCCTTGAGAACAAGACGACAACGAAGAAGGAGGGTTTTTCCGTGAGTCTTTCAGTTGTGCCATTACTTCTCACTGGAGAAAGCGTTTCTCCCGAAGCGCGCAACGCTTTGCGTGAGAACCGCCTAAAAGATGCGGCCGTCATACTCATGGAGGAGTACGGGCTGAGCTGCACTGAAACCAGCGATCTCCTGGACGTCTCCGCGTGCTGAGGCTGCACCCATTGACCATCTGTGGGCTATCGCCCTCGCCATGGCCATTTGGGCCAATTTGCACGGCAGCGCTACGGTAAACGCGTCAATCAGCCTCGATGAAAAGGAGAATACCATGCATCGTTCAAATGGCAGCGTCAAAGCATTGACAGTCGCAATCCTTGCTTTCTGGTTCTTGCTTGCTCTTAGCTTTTCCTTGCTGGGAGTTTTTGACAGCAAGTATCGTCCGCCGATCTCGTTGGGAGCGGCGGCGATTCTGCCGGTGATCGCCTTTGCGATCGGTTATCTGAAATTGACCGAATTCCGGCAATTCGTTCTCGCGTCAAACCTCGGCATCCTCACCCTCGCTCAAACTTGGAGGGTAGGAGGTGTGGTGTTCCTGATCCTTCATCGTCAGGGCGTCCTGCCGGGAGTTTTCGCCCTTCCGGCAGGATGGGGAGACATCGCGATCGGCGCAACCGCACCCTTAATTGCCTGGCTTATTTCGTCCAAGGAAAATTTTCCGAAACAAATCTTCGTTTTGTGGAACGTGCTAGGGATGCTCGATCTGTTGATGGCTGTCACTCTGGGCATTCTTGCATCAGCCAGCCCGTTAGGCATTTTGGCCGGAGAGGTCACGACTCAGGCGATGGGCACCTTCCCGTTGAGCCTGATCCCAACTTTTTTTGTCCCTCTGCTTATGATTCTTCACTTAATGGCCCTGGGCCGTATCCGCTATGAAACTGTGCGCATTGGAACATCCCAAACTCCTCGTCCGCAGGGAGTGATCAACCGATGTCTGTGGAGCAAAGTTTGAACGCTTAAGAAAGGATGAAAAATGAAAAAGCGAAAGCTAGGTCAACAAGGTCTTGAAGTCTCGGCTTTGGGTCTGGGCTGCATGGGCATGTCTGAGTTCTACGGGCCGCACGACGAGGCGGAGTCCATCGCGACAATTCATCGCGCGCTCGAACTTGGCATTAACTTCCTCGATACGGCGGACATATATGGCATGGGTGCCAACGAGGAGCTTGTGGGGCAAGCTATTCGTGGACGTCGTGACAAGGTCGTGCTAGCCACAAAGTTTGGCATTGTCCGTACCAACAATCCGCAGGCGCGGGCGGTCAATGGCAGGCCTGAGTACGTTCGGGCCGCTTGTGATGCCAGCTTGAAACGGCTGGGTCTGGACACCATTGATCTCTACTATCAGCACCGCGTCGACCCTCAAGTCCCAATTGAAGAAACAGTTGGTGCCATGGCGGACTTGGTCCGAGCTGGCAAAGTTCGCCATCTCGGTTTGTCGGAGGCTGCTTCCGAAACCATTCGGCGGGCTCACGCCGTTCATCCGATCACGGCGCTGCAGACCGAGTACTCGCTCTGGAGCCGAGAGCCCGAAGAAGAAATCTTGTCCACCGTACGCGACCTGGGCATAGGGTTCGTCGCTTACAGTCCATTGGGCCGTGGCTTTCTTACGGGCCAGATCAAGCGCTACGAGGATCTGGCGCCCGATGATTGGCGCCGCACGGTTCCGCGCTTCCAGGGAAAAAACTTTCAACGCAACCTGGAATTGGTCCGGCGTGTGGAGGAGATCGCTCAGGAAAAGCGCTGTACGGCTTCACAACTGGCGCTCGCTTGGGTCCTCGCCCAAGGAGACGACATTATCCCGATTCCCGGCACGAAAAGGCGCTCCTATTTGGAGCAAAACGCCGCGGCTGTGGAGATAACTTTCTCGGCGGAAGAGTTGAGACGGATCGAAGAGGTAGTCCCGCGCGGCGCAGCCAGCGGCCTTCGCTACGCCGAAGAGATGATGACCCTCGTGAATATTTGATTCGCGCCCAGCGTTGGCCGTGACGGCGAAATCTTTACAGACAATCAAAGGAAGATTTTGAAGATGGATTTGCAGTTGAACGAAAAGAAGGCGCTCGTATCAGGTTCCACTGCTGGCATAGGGCTGGCGATAGCGACGGCGCTGGCATGCGAAGGCACTGCCGTAGTCATTGCCGGTCGTAACAAACAGAAACTCCAGCAAGCTAGGGAATCTATTCAATCATCTTCAGGAAACAAAGCTGATGTTATCGCGGTGGCGGCTGACCTGGGCACCGCTGAGGGTGTCGAGACAATAATCGATTCTGTGCCCGATGTGGACATTTTGGTGAACAACCTCGGTATCTACGAGGCCAAGTCATTTTTGATCTTCAAGACTCCGACTGGATAGGCCTATTCGAAATCAACGTCATGAGTGGTGTGCGTCTCGCACGCCACTACATGCGCGGCATGCTCGAGCGAAACTTTGGACGAATCATCTTTATTTCCAGCGAGTCTGGCATCATGACTCCCCCTGAGATGATTCACTATGGATTGACGAAGTCGGCTCAGCTTGCGGTTGCAAGGGGACTTGCGGAGCTGACAAAAGGAACGAATGTAACCGTCAACTCAGTTCTCCCAGGACCCACCTTGTCTGAAGGGAGCGTTGATTTCTTGCAGAGCATGTCCTCGAAGGCAAATCCTACGCTCAAAGAAGCGGAGAAGGAATTCTTTGAGAAGCACCGATCTTCTTCCCTCTTGCAACGACTCATTGATCCGCGCGAGATAGTGAACCTGACCGCTTTCATAGCGAGCCCTCTTTCGTCGGCTACCAACGGCGCGGCGCTGCGAGCCGAGGGCGGATTGATACGGTCGATCTATTGATTAGAGAAATATAGAATTCAGACCCAGAGCCCGACATGTCGTCTCGAAGGGAGAAAGCCCCCGGCGGCTTGCCTCGGCTATTTTCTGAAAGAAGGGAAGAGGTGAACGAATGGCGACTCATAGAGGAAGAGTCCTCTCAGTCAACATCGGCCAAGTCCGCGCGTTTGAATACAATGGCCGCTTTGCCAAAAGTGCCATCTGGAAAGCGCCGGTCGCCGGTCGTATTGCGGCCCGAGGCGTAAATCTGGAAGGAGACGACCAGGCGGATCGCAAGGCACACGGCGGCCCCGATAAACCGGTCTACGCTTACGCTGTGGAAGACATACGATGGTGGGAACAAGAGATCGGCCGATCGCTCGAGTACGGCGGATTTGGGGAAAACCTCACGACGCAGGGGATCGAGGTGAACGATGCGCTCGTCGGCGAGCGCTGGGAAATCGGCACCACCGTTCTTGAAGTATCCGAACCGCGGGTGCCTTGCTGGCGGCTTGGAGTTCGGATGAACGACCCGATGTTTCCGCGCCGCTTTACCGAGGCGTTACGACCCGGGACATACTTGCGAATAATAGTCGAAGGGGATCTGGGCGCTGGAGATGAGATCCGCGTGATTGACCGACCGGATCATGATCTAACCGTCCGAGATGTACTTCGCATTTACACCCGTGATCGAGACGAGGCTGAGCGGTTAGTGGCCATCCCTCAGATATCGGAAAGCTGGAGAGGATGGGCGGAAAACTGGCTGCAGAAGTCCAAAGGCCGGCGGGACTCGGCTGCTCCCGGATGCTGCTAGACGATACGGCCAAGACAATTCGAGGCGCACGGGTGAGTTGGCCCGCCGGCAGCGTAAGTGCGGCTTACGCGCCGGGCGTTGGGCGTCAAATTGAACCAATGGAGGTAAGCAGTGCTAAGTCTTCAGCGGCGGAGTTGATTTCCGCAGGCTTCTCCCCCAGACTTTAGTATTCCCCCTTATTCTATATTCTATGCGAGGTGATGCGATGAAGCTCTACTACAATCCCCGAAGTCGCGCGGCGATCGCCAAATGGATGCTTGACGAGTGTGGCGCGGACTATGAGATCGTTCCCGTCGACTTCGCAAAGCGCGAGCACAAGACGCCGGAGTTCCTTAAGATCAACCCAGCCGGCAAGCTACCCGCCCTTGTCGATGGCGACTCTAGGATCTTCGAGGGTGCGGCGATCTGCCTCTATCTCGGCGACAAGTTTCCAGAAGCCAACCTCGCTCCCAAGATCGGCGCTCCGGAACGCGGCCGCTATCTCTCGTTGATGGTCTACTCGACCTCCCAAGTCGAACCCGCCATGGGCGACAAGCTATTGGGTGCGACGACTCTGCCCCAACGCGGCTGGACAGATTTCGAGACGGTCAAGGACGTGATCGAAGGCGCGCTGGGCGACGGGCCCTACCTGTTCGGCGACTGGTTCACCGCCGCCGATGTGATGATCGGTTCCATGTTCATCTGGAAGCGGATGTGGGGTGGCCCGCCGGAACGGCCGAAGCTGGAGGCTTATGTGGATCGTCTCCTGGCCCGGCCAAAAGCGATGAAAGTTGGCAGCTAAGCTTTTTAATCTGAACATCGTATCGATGCCGCCGATCATCTCCATCTCACACCTGACCAAGACCTACGCTTCGGGCCTTCAGGCGCTGAAGAGGATCGACCTCGAAATCCGCATGGGTGAAATCTTCGCCCTGTTGGGCCCCAACGGCGCGGGCAAGACGACGCTGATCAGCATCGTCTGCGGGATCGTCACGCCGACCGAAGGGGTGGTGACCGCAGACGGTCACGACATCGTGCGAGACTACCGTGCGGCCCGGTCGAAGATCGGCCTCGTACCGCAGGAGCTGACCACCGACATGTTCGAGACGGTGTGGGCGACCGTCAGCTTCAGCCGGGGACTGTTCGGGCTCGCGCCGAACCCGGCGCACATCGAGAAAGTGCTGCGCGACCTGTCGCTGTGGGAGAAGCGCAAAGACAAGATCATGACCTTGTCGGGCGGGATGAAGCGGCGGGTGTTGATCGCCAAGGCCCTGTCGCACGAGCCGCGGATCCTGTTCCTGGACGAGCCGACGGCGGGCGTGGACGTGGAGCTGCGCCGCGACATGTGGGCGCTAGTGCGCGGCCTGCGCGAAAGCGGCGTGACTATCATCCTGACCACCCACTACATCGACGAGGCCGAGGAGATGGCCGACCGGATCGGAGTGATCAGCAAGGGCGAGCTGATC
Organism: Deltaproteobacteria bacterium; assembly: GCA_005878685.1. GTDB lineage: Bacteria > Desulfobacterota > Binatia > UBA9968 > UBA9968 > DP-36. Next base: position 7,503 of record VBLN01000051.1, read on the forward strand.
GTGGTCGAGGAGAAGACCACTTTGATGAAAAAGCTCGGCAAGAAACAGTTGACGCTCAATCTGCTGGAGCCGCTGGCCGCTATCCCATTGGAGCTGAGCCACTGGCGCCTGGCGTTGAAAGCCGCCGGCCACGAGCTGGAATACACCTTCGACGGCAACGAGGAGCAGTCGGGAGTTCCGGCGCTGCTCAAGCGCTTGAGCGAACTCGGGATTGGGTTCAAAGACCTGAATACTCGCCAGAGCTCGCTCGAGGACATATTTGTGAGTCTGGTGAGCGAGCGGAAATGAAAACCACAACCAACCAGCGATGAGATCAAAGGCAGCAATGCGTCCCGCCGAGTCCGAATTGCGCCCGGATTCCCGCTAAAAGCATGCGGGAATGACGACGTTGAGTCACACCGTGAACCCGGAGAAGCGCGAAAGGAACTCCCGGTCAATCTTTACCCCCGGTTTCAGCACTTCCGGCAGACGAGATCTCCCTTTGGAAATGGCAAGAGTACGCAGTCTACTCGCGTATCAGTTTGCGCCCGATTCAGGAGGTCGGTCTGGATGCGGGGCGAAGTTACGTTATCGATGACGAGCCATCCACCGGGCACGAGGCGCGGGACCACTTTCTCGTAGACCTTGGCGTTGTGCTCCGGCGGCTCGATATCGGAGAAGCAAAACGCGATCTGCTCGAAACGGGTGGCGTAGTCGAGAGCGTCGCCATGAAAGACCTGGACCGAACCTGCCGCGCCGGCGCGGGAAATGTTTTCTCGGGCCAAAGCGACTTTCTTTTCATCAAGATCGACCGTCGTGAGCGTGACACCTCGCGCGCGAGCCGCGAGCGAAAGCCATAAACTGGAATAGCCGCCGCTGCTACCCAGTTCGAGAAATGTACCCTGCGGCGCCGCCATCGCCAGGAGCGACAGGCAGCGCCCGACGTCCACGGAAACACTGCGAAGCGACGGTTGATCGCGCGCCACCTGCTCCTCCAGAGCGCGCATCACCTGCTGCATGTTCGGTGAGATGTCATGAAACACTTGCGCCCCCCTCGAGATTCTCGAACGGCACGCTGCGCCGATTAATCTGCTCTTCGATATCGTCCGGAAAGAGATTTTCGCTCAGCATGACATAGTCGCCGTAGGCGCCGTGAACCGGACCGAGCAGGTTACGTTCGGCAAGAAGCCCAGCCTTACGCTTGCCAAACTGGGGCAACTGCGAGCGATATTTTTGGTAACACTCGTACCAATTGCGCGTGAGCTGTATGTAATAGTCCAACGGAACCGGCGGCTGCTTGGCCTCCTTGCAGAGCGCCGTCGACGGCTCGCGGCGCCACTGCTGCGGCCGCGGCAGAATCCCGTGCGACATCAGGTATTCGAAGCAGCCGCTGGTCGACTTGACGGCTTCGTCGACGGTTTGAAAGCCGTGCGGCCGCGCCATTTCAACGCCGGAGACGAAACTCGGCTGCACGTTTCCCGGCCCGAAAACTTCCACCGCCTCGCACATCCAACGCACCCAGTTGTCCCAGCCGACGCGTTCGGCCTTGCCGGGATTGATCCATTCGAAGAGCCGCTTATCCCACACCTCCATATTGAAGTGGATGTTGTCGACACCGGCGGCTTTGTACCGTTTCACCTCTTCGCGCGGCCGGGCATTGACCTCGAAGGTGATTCTTGGCTTGGCCGCGCTCGCTTTGATGGCGCGGATGTACTCCTCGTAGAAATCCACTTCGCTCTTACCGTGCAGCGTCTTGGTGATCGAACCGCCGCTGAGCACGAAGCCGGGCGCGCTTACGCCAAGCCTGCGCGCGTCGCTGGCGACCTCGTCGCAAACGCGCACGACATCTTGCACCGATTTTACCGGGGCGGTCAGAGTGAAGTCGCGCGACAGCTTCATTTGGCGAGCGTTCTCGTTAATGTCGCAGAACTTGCACTCTTCCTTCGCCCCCCAGTATTGGCAATTGCGAAAGATCGTAATGAACGTGCCGAAGGCCACTATCTCATGATAGGGCGTGCCGTCAGGTAAACTCTTCGCATAATAGTCGGGGGTTTTCGGGAAGCGGACCTCCGCGAGCACGCGCCCTTCCGTGGTCATGACGAGCCGGCCATCGACGACATCGATCAGGTAGGGAGAATGAGGGGAAAGCGAAGTTTGAATCGCCACGGGGCGCATACTGTAGGGCCCGTTAAGGATGACGAAGTGCTCGGGAACGCGCCGATGCTCTCCCCTCTTCAACTCAGACATCGGTACGAGATCGTAAGAGAACAGCCGGTATGACTTGACCAGCGCGCCTGCCGTGGCCCGGAGTGCGGCGTCGCTGAACCAATGACCGAGGCTCAGGAGATGTTGCTTGAGAATAGTCTCCTTGGGAACGTCCGGGTATTTCTTGAAATACGATTCCAGCACTTCGGGATCGGATTCGTTCGCCGTCGAGATGTTACCCATTTCGCGGATCCTTTCGATCGTAACGAGAGAGGACGATCAATGGCGCTCAATTCCTTGACTTCTTATCTGTGGCAGATTTATATGTCAAGCAATGTCAAAGCGGGCGCAAAAAAGTTGTACCTCCGATTGAAAATTTTCCTATGGCTCGGTGGATTGGCTTACTTCGCCCTGCTTGGAGCGGGAGGGTTGCACGCCGGGGAGGCAAAATCATCCTGGGC
>VBLN01000387.1 GCA_005878685.1 Deltaproteobacteria bacterium
CAGGCGCGGTCTTCTCGGGATAGGGACAAAGCGGGTTTATCGTGCGTTCTGGGCAGCGGGGTTTTTTGGCGAAGCAGACACGCCGGCCGTGGTACTGAAGCAGATGTCAAAAGCGTACTCGGTGCTTCTCGAGCACGATCGTGGTTAGGTCGAATTCGATCTTGTCGGGGTTAGTGTTCTTCGTAAGGCCGAGCCTTTGCGAAAGGCGCATCACGTGCGTATCGACTCCGATCGCCTGCTGTGCGAAGGCGTTGCCCAAAAGGATGTTGGCGGTTTTTCTTCCTACTCCGGGTAGGGTTAAGAGGTCGTCCAATTTCTTCGGCACACGTCCGTTGAACTGCTTGACAATCTCCTTGCAGCAATTCTGAATCGATTTGGCTTTGTTGCGGTAAAAGTTGATTTTGCGGATGGCCTGCTCAAGCTTCGGAAGCGAAGCGGTGTTCGGGCATAATCATCCGGCGAGCGGTGTTCTTTGAAGAGCTGGCCCGCGACTTGATTGACCAGGTCGTCTCTAGCCTGAGCTGCCAAGATCAGCGCCACGAGCAGCTCCAAAGGATTGGAGAAGTCGAGCGCGAGCTTGGCGTCGGGGTGAGCCTTTTCGAGCCGCTCGATGATCTTTTTCACCCGGGCTTGGATCGGACCGATACTGGACTTTGACTTGCGAGGAGCGGCCATTTTGGTATGGTGGGAAATATGCTACCAGATCATAGAAGTTGTCAAAGGGAGGCAATGAGATGGAGCTAAAAGAGCTTAGAAGGATGACCATGCCGAAGCTGAGAGATTTGGCCAAGCAAGTGACGGAGCTCCAGGGTGTCTTGGGTATGGAAAAGGAAGCTCTGATCCGAGCCATTGCCAAGGCGCAGGGCATCTCCTATGACGAAACGACGAAGGATGCTAATGCGATCCATTCCATCAAGCATGATATTCGTGAGCTGAAGAAACAGAAGACCGAAATCTTGACGTCCTCTCGCGATCGCAAAAAACTCAAACGGGTGCAAAGAAGAATCAAATTGCTAAAGCGGCTCAGCCGCCATTTGGCGCACGAAGCCAAGACAACTCAAGCCGGCCCGGCGCCGCAGCCTGCGGCGCCCGCGCCAGCAGCCGCTCCCGCGGAGACGCCGCCGGCCGCCAGTTAAAACCTATGAAGGCATCCTCTTCGCTTCACGGCCGCGGCTCCGCGTCGAACCCGAAGAATCGCTTTGAAAAGGTAGAACGGGTTCCGGAGCCAGTGGACGTCGACGAAGTTTCTTCCCCGGCGACGCAGTTCCTGTCCGATTCCTCGAAGACGATCATCGCCTATAACGACAGTCCGGATGTAGGGTTTGACGCTAGCATCAATCCCTACCGCGGCTGTGAGCACGGATGCATCTATTGCTATGCGCGCCCCACGCACGAATACCTCGGTTTCTCGGCCGGGTTGGACTTTGAAACCAAGATTATGGTGAAAGCAGACGCTCCCAAGCTCTTGCGCGAAGAGTTGTCCAACCCCAAGTGGGAGCCGAAAGTCTTGGCCATCAGTGGCGTGACGGACTGCTATCAACCAGCAGAGAAGAAGCTTGAGCTTACGCGCCAATGCCTCGAGGTCTTACTGGAGTTTCGCAATCCCATAGCGATTGTGACAAAGAACTATTTGGTCACGCGCGACATCGATATTCTTTCCGAACTGGCGCGCTACCAGTGCGCCGCAGTTATTATTTCTATAACTACATTGGACGAGAAACTCTCTGGCCTGATGGAGCCGCGCGCCTCGCGACCGGCGCGGCGCTTGGCCGCGATCTCTGCTCTTTCTCAAGCGGGGATTCCAGTTGGCTATCTTCAGGCGCCCATGGTTCCTGCACTCACAGACTCTGAGGCGCCGGCTATCGCCCGGGCTGCCGCTAAGGCCGGCGCGTGCTTTGCAGGCTATGTGCCTTTGCGCCTTCCCTATGCTGTTAAAGAACTTTTTGAGAATTGGTTAGAGCGGCACTATCCAGAAAAAAAGACAAAGGTCCTAAACCGCATCCGCGCCATCCGAGGAGGAAAGCTCAGTGATCCCAATTTCAATAGCCGCATGAGAGGTGAAGGAATCTTTGCCGAACAGATGGCCGAGCTGTTCCGTCTGGCTTGCAAGAAGGCGGGAATTAGTGAACGCAGACCGCACCTGACGACAAAGCACTTTCGCCGCCTACCCAAATCTCAGCTTACACTGTTCGATGCGCAATCATAGTCGAGCCATTTCACGGGCGAGTTTATGATCGATCTTTACACGTGGGCCACACCGAATGGTCGAAAGGTATCTGTCATGCTTGAGGAGGTGGGGCTTGCCTACGAGGTCCACGCCGTAAATCTCCAAAAGGGCGATCAGTTCAAGCCGGAATATCTGGCGATCAACCCCAACAACAAGATTCCAGCTATCATTGACCGCGATGGCCCGGGCGGCAAACCGTACACTCTCTTCGAGTCAGGCGCCATCCTGATGTATCTAGCGGAGAAGACGGGAAAGCTGATGCCGAAAGAAACCCGCGCTCGCTACGAAGTCATTCAGTGGCTCATGTTCCAGATGGGTGGTGTGGGTCCCATGTTCGGCCAGGCTCATAACTTCTTTCGGTATGATCCACAGCAAGACTCCTATGGGGTCCAGCGCTTTAAAAAGGAAGTCGCGAGACTTTACGGGATGATGGAAAAGCGATTAGCCGAGACTCAATTTCTCGCGGGCGAATACTCTATTGCCGATATCGCTACCTATCCCTGGGTTTCCCGCTATGAGATGCACCGCACAAAGCTGGAGGATTTTCCCGCCGTCAAGCGCTGGTTTGACACCATCAGTGCCCGCCCCGGTGTCCAGCGTGGCATGGCCGTGCCAAGGGTCTAAAACTTATGCCGTTTCATCGAAAGGCTGAGGGGAGTGATGTGGTGATTTGATCCTTTGAATACGCTTTGTGGTCCGACGTCTAATCAAGAGAAAGGAGGTGAAACTATGAAAAGTATTCTAAGGCTATTCCTGGTGTCTCTTGTTACCCTTGCCTTTGCCGGGGTTACCTTTGCTCAGGCTCCTACGACTCCAACTAAGCCCGCCGCTCCGGAGAAGAAGTCCGAAATGAAAGCGGAGAAAATGGAGAAGGCCGAGAAGGCAAAGACAACCAAGGTCACGGGCGAGCTTACTGCGGTTGACGCCAAGGCGGGCACGCTAACCGTCAAAGCGA
>VBLN01000052.1 GCA_005878685.1 Deltaproteobacteria bacterium
ACCGAAGAAAAGACGGAACGAAAATAAGATGGCCTCCAAAGCCAAAATTGTCGTCGTCGACGATAGCCGCACTCAAAGGAGCACCATCTCTCTAGCCCTCGAGCAAAAGGGGTATCAGGTCATCCAGGGATCCAATGGCTTGGACGCGATCAGCCTGGTTCATAGTGAGAACCCTGATTTGCTGGTCTCCGACATCATGATGCCTGAGCTGAAAGGTTATCAGGTCTGCCGTCTGCTTAAGAACGACCCGGCCACGGAGGATCTCCCGGTCATTCTACTCACGACCCTGGACCACCAAGAACACCGTTTTTGGGGCAAAGAAGCCGGGGCGGATAGTTACGTGTTGAAGGCCGCGGATTCCACCCCTTTGGAAAAGGAAGTGGCGCGCCTCCTTAAGGAAAAGAAAAGGCTACCGGAGGAAGAGAGAAGGCGCAAGAGCGGCCTACCCATTGGGCGGCAGGGTGCCCAAGGCCGGTTAACCGATCTCCTCGACCGCCTTCTCTTCGAGGCAACAATCGCCAACCGCATCCGCGAGGTTGGACGATTCAGTGGAAATCTCATCCGTTCTCTGGAGGGCTTCTTCGAATTCTTCCAGGAGCTTATCGATTATCAAATCGCGATTCTCTACGTGCGCACTGCCAACCAGCTACGCCTGATTTTACATCCACAGGGGAGTGTCCCAGCAGGCTTGCTGGAGACGGCAAAGAAGATGCTGTGGAATGAGGGGTTCTTAACTCCCACAGATACGGAAGCCGTTGAAGAACACATCCTCAACCCGGAATGTCTCAGTAAAGAAGAGCCCGCAAACGGGACGAACCTAGCGGTACTCTTCAGTCCCTTTCCCATGCTCCCCGAAGAAGGAGGCCTGGCAGTCTTCAACTCAAACCCGGCCCATTATACCGAGGAGACTAACCATACCCTCAAGATCGTTGCGCGGGAATTGGAGTCGATCCTGAAATTCAACCTCCAGGCCGAGGCCTTGGAGAAGCTTAAGGCGGACTTCACCGCGATGATGATTCACGATCTGCGCTCCCCGCTGACCGCCATTTTGTCGGCAGCCGCTCTGGTGGGAGACGGTCTGGTAGGGCCGGTCAGCGAAGAGCAGAAGAAGTGGCTAGTCAAGATGGAGGCAGGCACCCATAATCTGCTGGATCTTATCAATGACTTTCTGGATCTCTCCAAGATCGAAGCGGGACGCATTGAACTGGTGAAAGAAGAGATGGATCTTGTGCCACTGATCCAGAGTAGCCTCGACAATTATCTTATCTTGGCCCAGGACAAAAAGCTCTCGCTTCGCAGCAGCATAGCCCAAGGCCTGCTGCCAATTCAGGCCGACCCGCGCCGTTTAGATCAGGTCTTTAGCAATCTCTTGAGCAACGCTCTTAAGTTCACTCCGGAAGGGGGAGCGATAGAGGTGGGGGCTAGTGCAGAGAATGGGACAGAAGTGAAAGTTTGGGTCAAAGACAGTGGCGTAGGCATATCCGCTGAAGAGATCGGCCAGATCTTTGAGAAGTACCGTCAGAGCTCAAGCGGCAAGACATCGGACCAAAAGGGAACAGGCTTAGGACTTGTGATCTGCAAGATGATCGTCGAAACCCATGGAGGAAAGATCTGGGTCGAAAGCCAAGAAGGAAAGGGATCGACCTTCTTCTTTACTTTGCCTTCCTAATCCGTGAAGTTCTCCACTTCACGAGACCCCCCAAATCAGGAACGAATACCTGAAGAGAATCACAACGGGAGCAACTGATGAAACTGGAGCTTCCAATCTTAACCGGGAACACATGAGCGACGGGTCATAGGATTGGCCATTCTCAGGAGGCCACCTGTCATGAGCGGCGCGCAAAAACCACCGGCTGGTGCAGATCGGGCTATCAGCCTCTAGGAGAGGAGGCCAATGCCCTTCAGAACTGTGGGACTGCGTAAAATTTGATTCTCGATGAAAAAGACAAATTTCGGCGCGATCGCGAGCCGGTTGCGCCATTCATTACTTTTGTGAACGAGCTCGTCTGGCTGGGAAGAATCCAGCCCATAGCAATCGATCTCGTGCAGATAACTTTGAAATTTCGGCGGAATAACCGGCCATAGGCCAATGGATTTACAGAGGCTGGTAAGTTTGTTGTCTTGGGTCAAACTCCCGCCCTTCTCGACCATGATTGCCTTGACGGGCAACTCATGTGCCTTGTAAAAGTCCAGGCGCGACTTAACGGTCATCGAGTTAGTCCGCTCGAAGTCAGCTTTAACCGACTCCAAAGTGCTACGGGATATCTCGATAAACAAAGCTGCTTCTGAATTCATAGCCCGTTATTTCCAGTGCTGATCTTTTACACATCTATTATGCCAGAATCATGACAGAGAGAAAAGCTCTCCCCATCTCGCGCGCTTCTGTCGCTTTAGCAGCCTTCGCACCATTTTTATGGTAGTAACCACGGGACGATTTCGTAATCGTTCATATCCAAAATTGTACTTCGGCGGCCCATCGAATCACCCCTTGGGAGATAGAGGCACTTGAAATGTAATAGTTTTCGTCGCGGAACATGCTTCATACTTTTGGCATAAATCCTGCTTTACATTGTTGATATCAGAACGCCGAGCCTTGAAGCGCGATCATAGATCACTGCATGCGGTCCCATCCAACAAATCTCAACAACACGGAGGACAGAGAAATGAGCTATGCCGAGACGCTGCGTTCTATCGGAGAAGCTCTTGACGATCTCAGGGTTGAAACGTTTAAACTGTTGCGCGAGGGCAACGACTATCTAGTCCGAGCAAAGACCGAAACGATAGATGGCAAACACCGGAATCTCCAATCGACCGACCTGGAGAGATTTCGAGGTCGATATCCAGAGTTACGTTTTAGCCCCGAGGACTTAGCGCGGCTGGAGAGTGAGGGGCGGACAAAACGCCGGGAGCCGGAGGGGGTACCACAACCTAACAGTCTCACCAATATCCTCCGTGCGGTCGGCACCTACATGGATCTTAAAGGCAACAGTCTCCTTACAATCAGTAAGGAAGGAGCTCAATGGGTGGTGATTCGATATAAGTCAGACATTGGCGGTATCTGCACAGAAAAGGTGGAGATCTCCTCCTTATATGCTATGTTTGTCCGCCTGTACTCGAAAAGAGTCGAAGCGCCCGCTGGGGATCAAGGATCGAATCTTTAGGACAGCTAGATCCCCTGAAGAAAAGGCCCTTACGGAGAGGCTCCTCGCCATCATCAAGGTCATCCTAAGCCCTCGGCAGGCGTCCGTCAGCACTTCCGGGGCGATACGTTAACTTTCACGACACCCGAAGTTTGGGATCTAGTGCGTCGCGTAAGGAATCGCCGAAGAGGTTGAAGGCGAAGACTGAAAGGCTAATGGCCAGGCCAGGATAAACCGCCATCCAGGGAGCGGTCTCAGCAAACTCCACCGCCGCTCCTTTGAGCATGAGACCCCATGCAGGTGTGGGCTCCGCCACGCCGAGACCGAGAAAGGAAAGCGAGGCTTCCAACAGGATTGCCTGACCGAGAAAAGCCGTAAGCATGATGAGAAAAGGCGCCATGACATTGGGCAGCATGTGCCGGAAAATAATCCTGGCGTGGCCAAAGCCCAGAGCCCGCGCCGCGTCTATAAATGGGGTCTGGCGTAGGGAGAGCCCGCTGCTGCGCACGACGAGAGCGCAGCGCGGCACCATCGGCACCATGATGGCCAGAATCACATTGACTGTCCCGGTGCCCAGGACCGCAACCACCACCAAAGCCAACACGATCAGAGGAAAAGAGAGCAGCAGATCCATAAAACGCTGAACGATAAGATCGACTTTCCCGCCAAAGTAGGCGCTGGCCACACCGATGATAGCGCCCAAGGTCGCGCCCACAAAGGACGACGAAAACCCCACCCACAGGGCGGTCCTCGCGCCGTAAATAATGCGTGACAGGACATCGCGGCCGAAGGAGTCGGTGCCGAACCAGTGTGCGGCACTCGGCGCCTGGAGCATAGCGGCGTAATCGGTCGTCAACGGGTCGTAAGGGGAGATGAGGCGCGCCAGAGTAGCTGCCAATAGCATGATGACGATGATGAGCGCTCCTGCAGCCCCGAGCGGGCGACGCCGCGTAAAGTGCAAGGCTACGCCTGCCCAGCCCTTCAGAAAAGAAAATCCGGAAAACGACTTTGTCGCGATGGCCGTCTCTCGTGCCATAGGCAGTCCCTGCTATTGATATCGGATGCGCGGATCCAACCAAGCGTTGATCAGATCGACGACAAAGTTGACGAAGATAAACACAAAGGAGGTCAGCAGCACCAGACTCTGTACCATGGTATAGTCCCGTTGGCTGATCGCTTCGACGAAGAGCTTGCCGATGCCGTTTAGATTGAAGACCTGCTCGGTGACCACCAATCCGCCGACCAGAAATGCGAACTCGAGCCCGATCACCGTAATGACGGGCAGGAGCGCGTTTTTAAGCGCATGGCGGACCAGAATCACTTTTTCCCAGAGCCCCTTGGCTCGCGCTGTCCGGATATAGTCCTCACGGAGAACTTCCAAGACCGCAGAGCGCGTCATCCGTGTCGCTACAGCGGAGTAGCGGTAACCCACCGCCAGGGCGGGCCAGACAAGCTGCATCAAATTTGCCTTTGGGTTTACCCAGAAGGAGGTGAAGGTCAGTGGGGGAAGCCACCTGAAGTAGATAATGAAGACGAGGATCATAAGGATGCCGAGCCAAAAGGAAGGAATGGCCAGCCCGGCAATCGAGAAGACCCGGACGAAATAGTCGACCCAGCTGTCCTGTCTGAGCGCGGCCAGAGTTCCGAGAGGGATCGAGATGAGGACGGCGACCAAAGTCGCCATCAGCGCGAGCTCAACACTCAGCTCCAAACGGATGGCGATCTCGTGCGTGATCGGCCTTCCCGTCCACATCGACTGGCCGAAGTCGAAGCGAACGATACCCCAGATCCAACTTAGAAACTGCTGCCAGAGCGGCTTATCCAGCCCCAACTGGGCTCGCTCGCGCTCGATCGCCTGCTTGGGGGCATAGGTCCCGGTGCCCGCGTACTTCAGCTCGACAATATCTCCAGGCAGCACTCGCAGGAGGAAAAAGACCAAGACCGCGACCCCGAGCAACGTCGGGATCATCAGGAGGACGCGCTTAAGGATGTACTGGCGCACGGATTGTACGGAGTTCTGAGTAAAGAGTTAATGGAGAAAACGAAGACTCGTTATTTGCTCGTTACTCATCACTCATTACTCGTTACTGTTTATTCCGCCAGCCAGACGTCTCTCAAGTCTTGGTTGACGTAATGACTCGGCGTAACCTTCCACCCCTTGACTTTGGCCCAATGCGGGACGATTCGCTGCCACCAAAGGACGTGAAACTGGTAGGCCTGCTCGTCCAAAACGCGCTTTTCAAACTGTCGCAGCAGCTTCAGCCGCTCTTTAGAATTCGTCGCTCGGCTCTGCTTGTCATAGAGATCGTCGAGCACGCTATCCTTATATCGCCCATAGTTGAGCGGGCTCTTATCGGCGCTGAGAAATTTTTGCAGTTGGAGATCGGGCTCATCCATGAAATCACAAGCAAAGTCAATGCCTGCATCATAGTTTCCCTGGCGCAAATCGTTGAAGTAAGGTCCCTCTTCTTGCTGGACGTGGTTGACGTTGAGACCAACTTGACGCCACTGGTCGATGAGGTAGACTCCTGTGACCTCATAGGGCTCTTTGACGTTGCGGTTCTTAAGCGTGAAGGAAAATCCCTCCGAAACCCCAGCCTCCTTAAGCAAGCGCTTCGCCTCTTTCCGGGCGGCCTCGATATTTTTCCCAAATCCTGCCAGCTTCGTGAGCTCGGCTTCCGGTGTCGCGAACTCCGAACCTGGACGGAAGACGCCCCCCACATACTTCATGAGCGAGATCTTCGAGAGCGCCTTGGATGCCCCCCAACGGTCGATGGCAAGGGTCAAGGCGCGGCGCACCCGTGGGTCACTGAACGGTTTTTTCTCGGTATTCATCGATACGGTCAGATTGCAAACCCATGGGCTTTCCTGCACGACCGCTTTATTCCCCAGGGTTTTTACAATGTCCTCTTGCGCCGCAGGGTTAAAACCGCGGAACTCAATGAGCGCCTGGCCGCTACGAACCGCGGCGACGCGCGGGGCCGTGTCCCGAATGAAAATAGCCCTATAGCCATCCAAATAAGGTCGGCCCTTCATGTAATAGTCCGGATTCTTCTTTCCAATCCAGTGGGATCCAGACACATGCTCCACGAAGATAAACGGTCCCGATCCCATGACATTTTTCTCATACCAGCGCGGGTCCTTGGCCAAGATCTCCGCCTTGTAGACGAAGTTCCAGGGAGAGGCCAAGTTAGCGACAAACGACGCCGATGGTTGCTTCAGGTGAAAAACCACCGTGTAGATATCTGGCGTCTCTATACTTTCCACCACGGCATAAGAACCTTGACGGGCGCTGGCCACGCCTTCCGGCGGAAAGATGATCTTGTCGTAGGTCGCCTTAACGTCCTTGGCCGTAAGTTCGCTCCCGTCGTGGAACTTAATCCCCCTACGGATCTTGAACGTGTAGGTCCGACCGTCTTTCGAGGCCGTCCAGCTCTCTGCCACATCTCCCACGATCTTCGGATAGCCTTGAGGATCGAAGCGCAGAAGAGTGCTGTAATGGGGCGCGACCGGGTGGAGCATGGCAAAAGTGGTTTCCCGGTGGCCATCCAAAGAGGGAGGCGTTCCACCCACGGCAAAGACCAATTCCCCTCCGGAACGGGGCGTCTCTTTCTCCGCGGCCTGAGTTGCCGGCGAACAAATGAGCATCATTAGGCCAAGGATGGCAGCTATGATTATCTTGGGGCTTGCTCTATCGGATATTTCCATTAAACACCTCCTGATTCTTTTGTCTGCGCTTGGCGGAAATAGGGCGTAGCTTATGGGCCTAAGACCTATTTCATCTCTCTTGGAACTGTCAAGAGCTTTGTGGCTTTGATAGCAAAGGCTGCAACTCCATGGGAGCGAGCACAGACCGGCCCGGAGCTTGCTCTGCGTGGGGTGCAAACGGATTAGACACGGCTGCAGGCTACCCAGTGGTCGGGTCTTATTTCCCTCAGTTGAGGGACAATCTGCCCGCACTCTTCGACGGCGATAGGACAGCGCGGATGAAAGACGCATCCGGAGGGCGGATTCATCGGGCTGGGAACTTCCCCCTTGAGCACCACCCGTTCCCGCTGGGCTTCAACGGCAGGATCGGGGACCGGCACAGCCGATAGGAGCGCTTGGGTATAGGGATGAAGTGGGCTCTCGTAAAGCTCCACACGATCGGCGATCTCCGCCACCCTCCCCAGGTACATAACGACGATACGGTCGCTGATGTGCCGCACCACCGAGAGATCGTGGGCGATGAAGAGATAGGTAAGAGAGAAACGCCCTTGTAATTCCTCAAGGAGGTTGATGATCTGCGCCTGAATCGAGACGTCCAAGGCGGAGACCGGCTCATCGCAGACGACAAACCTGGCCTCTAACGCAAGGGCGCGCGCAATACCCACCCGCTGTCTCTGGCCGCCGCTCAGCTCGTGAGGATAACGCTGAGCCATCAGCGGATTTAAACCGACCAAGGTTAGGAGCTCCTCAACGCGGTCCCGACACTCGCCCCGATCGCGTAGCAATCGATGGACCCAGATTGGCTCGCCGATGATCTGTCCGATAGTCATACGCGGGTTGAGAGAGCTATAGGGATCCTGAAAGACAATCTGCATGTGCCGCCGCAAGAGACGAAGCTCTGCATCCCCGAGCCGTGTCAAGTCTTGTCCTTCGAAAAGGATCTCCCCCTCCGTGACCCGTTCCAATTGGAGAATACAGCGGCCTGTCGTCGTCTTGCCACAGCCCGACTCGCCGACTAAGCCCAGGGTTTCGCCCCGGCGAATGGAAAAACTCACATCATCAACAGCCTTGACCCACCCCACGACGCGCTGAGTAAAGAGACCGCTAAAGACCGGGAAATATTTCTTCAGACCGCGCACCTCCACAATCGCGGAGTTTTGAGTTTTAAGTTTTGAATTTTGAGTTCTGGACATAAATAAAAAGCGAAAACTAGGAACTTGAAACTTTCCCTTGCGAGAGTGTCTCCGCCACCCAACAGGCCGATCGGTGACCCGCGCCGATATCCCTCAGCGGAGGCACTTCGCGTTTGCATCTCTCAATGACGAACTTGCACCGGGGGGAGAAACTGCAACCTTGAGGGAGATTCCAGAGATCCGGAGGCTGCCCTTCAATCGGGTCGAGCTTGGCTTTACGCGGCTGATCCAGCCGCGGCACCGAGTGGAGAAGACCAAGCGTGTAGGGATGGCGTGGATTTTGATAGATGTCTCTCGCGCCTGCACTCTCAATGACCTTTCCTGCATACATGACGTGCACTCGGTCTGCGTACCGGGCCACCACCCCGAGGTTGTGCGTGATGATCATCATCGCCACGCCAAACTTCCGGGAAAGCTCCCGCATCAGCTCCAGGATTTGCGCCTGGATGGTCACATCCAGTGCCGTCGTCGGCTCGTCGGCGAGGATGAGCTTAGGATTGCAGCTGAGCGCGATCGCGATCATGATCCGCTGGCGCATGCCGCCGCTTAGCCGGTGTGGATAGTCAGACAACCGGCGGTTGGCGTCGGGGATCCCCACGAGGCGCAGCAGTTCTAAGGCCCGGGCCTCAGGCGTGTCTCGAGACAGTCGCTCGTGAGCTTCCAAGGTTTCCGTGATCTGACGCCCGATGGTCAGGACTGGATTGAGCGAGGTCATCGGCTCCTGAAAGATCATGGCAATCTCGGCCCCTCGGATCTCGCGCATCTCCTGTTCGGTGAGTCTGAGGAGGTCCCTTCCCTGAAAATGGATTTCCCCGCCAACGATCGACCCCTGCGGCTTCGGGACGAGGCGCATGACTGACAGAGCAGTCATGGTCTTGCCGCATCCGCTCTCCCCGACCAGGGCTGCGGTCTCCCCTTCTTTGATGTCGAAGGAAACTCCATCCACAGCCCGAACAATGCCCTGTGAGGTATGAAAATGAGTTCTGAGATCTCGAACCTCGAGCAGAGTGGCCACGAAATTGATCTTACACAGCCTAGCGAGCAATTTCCACGCAGAAAAATGACATCGCAAGAAACGTTAATTCTCGGCTCGATTGAGATAAGGTGCGGCACGAGCGATAGCGGAGGGAGCCCGTCCCTTATCGTGAGGCAAGGAAAGAGTAGTCCAGGCTCCCTCCGCCGTGAAGCACTGCCCGGTCTGCGAGGGGAGGAACCTGGAGGGCTGAAGATTGAAGGCAGGTCCTGGCGTTAGGAGAGCGCACCCAATAGGGCTGGCGAGGTCGGCCTCGAGATACTGGCCCATTGTCTCTGGCCGCAAGGTCTTCCCGAGCAGACCTCACTTTTTGATACATAGTCTACCCTTCCTTGACAGCCTCCTTGCTTTCTTCTAACGTCTCCTGCCGGGAGCCGAGAAGTTGAGATTTTCTGCTAAAAACCTCGCCGAACCTATCGTGTTCTTTGCGGCGCTCCTCGTCTTGTGGGAGATCCTTGTGGAGATCATCCGCGTCCCGGCCTTCATTCTTCCCCCGCCAAAAAGTCTCTACGAGGCATTTGTTAGCAAATTTTTCATCCTGGGCAACCATGCCTGGATCACCTTTCTCGAAGCCGTGGGCGGGTTTGGCCTGTCCTTTATTCTAGGGGTCGGCTTCGCCGTCAGCGTCGTCTATTCTCGCCATCTGCAGAATACTCTCTACCCACTCATTGTGATCCTCTATGCGATGCCTAAAAGCGCGCTTGCTCCTCTGATGGTTATCTGGATCGGATACGGGATGCTCTCCAAAATGGCGATCGCTTTTCTCGTCGCGTTCTTTCCTATCGTCGTCAACACAGTAGTAGGGTTGAAAGAGGTCGAGCCCGAGCTACTCGATCTGGCGCGCATCAGCCGGGCCTCTCAATGGTATGTCTTTAAGAAGATCCGGCTTCCCAACTCCCTGCCCTACATGTTCGCCGGAATCAAGGTCGCACTGGTGCTCTCGGTAACGGGAGCGATTGTCGCCGAATTTGTTGCCGCCAACCAGGGACTTGGATACCTCATCCTACAAGCCAACTACAGCCTCGACACCGCCTTCGCGCTTGTGATCCTATTGATCCTGGCGCTTCTCTCCCTCGGCCTCTTC
>VBLN01000380.1 GCA_005878685.1 Deltaproteobacteria bacterium
TCTCCTTACTCAAGGTCTTCTTCTTGGATTTCAAATAGCGGTCCTTTGTCCAGAACACTCTCGAATGAATGTGCTCGACAACTCCTGTCTTTGAAAGCCTGAAGCTTATCGTAACGCCGTTTGGAGATTGTCCAGCGTCGCTGGTAACGCCCCGTTAACTAAAAGTTGCTTGTTCATAGGATGCGCCGGAGTCAGGACAAGCTTCCCACGGCGCAGCGCTGACTTGGCTAGGTTTAGCGACGCGCTACCCCCCGGTGCCGATAAGACAAGAAGAGCTTTCGCCAATTCGACTATCAACTCATTGCGCCGAATGGATGCGTTTCTCGTGATGCGCTTCGCCTTCGTACTACAGTGAGTTAGTAGTAGCGCCTTCCCGTCAGTGACTCGACTCTCAACTCCGATGGACGGAACAAACCGATCAAGGCTTTTGGAAGCACACAAAACTATTGTGGCCTCTTGCGCTAAGAGGATTCGGAGCGCCTCCTTTTCTAGCGGAGAATGCCACCCACTCACAAACGCAACGTCCTTTAAGGACACTAATTGTCTTAACAGCTGCGAGGTTTTTAATGCTAGATGAGAATCAATCTGTCGAGCGGAAATAATTCCGAGAAGCCTATGGTTTAAGAGCGTCGGATCTCCCACGCCCCAAAGTTTTGGCAGTTTGCCACGAAAAAATGGTTCGACACCCGTCGGTGATGTAACTTCCAAAATCTCCCACGTATTCGTCATAGAACTATTTTAGATCCGAATGACGGCGCAACGGGCAGCGTCCGCTGAAACAAAAACTTTATCTCCCTCCGTAATATTGCTGTAGGGATCGATTTTGGCGCGCAAAAAGAATCCGTCGCAATCAATCTGGCAATCGATAAAGTCTCCCAGAAAAGTTTTTTCTTTTAGGGCGCCGGCCCACGAGTTTTTTGGCGACGCCGGGGCAAACGTAGTCAACTGAATATTTTCGGGACGGAGCAGTACCAGAACTCGATCTGCGCTCGCTGCGCTCTCGATCATACGACAACGAATTTCACCGAAGGGCACCTGAACAATGGCCAAGCTTCCATCCCCTCGCGTGAGTCGCCCAGGGATTATGTTCGTCATCCCGATAAAGTTGGCGGCAAAACGGGTTTTGGGTTGGAGGTAGATGTCTTGCGGTTTGCCGATCTCGACGATCTTACCGGCGTCCATGACGGCGATCTCGTCGGAGATCGCCAGCGCCTCGATCTGGTCGTGGGTCACGTAAAGTGAGGTAATCTGAATTTGTTTTTGGAGTTTGCGTATCCCCGCTCTCATCTCTTCTCTGAGCTTCGCATCAAGATTGCTGAGCGGCTCGTCGAACAATGTACCAGGGACTCGAAGGATGCTTGAAGTAATATGGATCAGCATCCGGGAAGGGATGCATCACCTCGAGTCCCAAAGCGCTCCGGTAAAAGCGTCTGGCCTTATCCAGGTCGACGCAGGAGGTAGTTCCGTGACTCAGACACTGAGGGACATAGTCCCTGTCCGAGAAACGGCTGTCCAAAAGCGCGCTGCGCCAAGGATAAGCGATCTCATCGCTTAGGCCGTGTTTTTTTGCTCCGCCCTCGTAGGACTCGATTTCCCAGGTGTTGCCGCCCGGCTCGACGAAATGGACGGAATGGGCGATACGCCGAGTCTCCGGCGGTATGATCTTGAGGCTGAGGTCATTTTTTCGTTTCTGGAGATATTCGTAAGCATTGTCTACTTCCTGATCGGTAGCGACACGAACGCCGTAATGTTGATAGTGTGGCTTGTCGGGAGCGCCTGTGGTTTCATGGAGCGCGAGCAACCAACCCGTATTGGGATGCTTCATGATTAGGTTTCCGTTCCCGTGAGAAACAATCTCGAGCGCCAAGAATTCTTCAAGGATCGGCACGGTTTGTTTGAGCGAGCGGCACTCATAATGGCCGTGCACCAGAGCGACGGGCTTAATCATGGCGACCCCAAATTGAACTGCGGCTCAGAAAATGCCGAAGAATCAAGACAACCTAAGCCTCACCTTCCCTGCACCTTCCTGAGCAAGCTCAGATCTTCCAAGTCGTCCGGTGTAAAAGTCTTCGCGATTTTCAGCGCCTCGCGGTAAATCTCGATCTCTTTCTCGACCGCCGCGCGAGGCTTCGTGCCGTCCTTGCTGTAGCCTAGCATCTGCGCGGCAAAGGCCTTTTCCGCCAGCGCCAATTCGATCTTGTGATAGCTTGAAACGTACTGCACCACTTCGATTCGATTCGCCGGATTC
>VBLN01000381.1 GCA_005878685.1 Deltaproteobacteria bacterium
AGAGCCTCGCCTTTGTCTCCGATCGAAGTGGAAGCCCCCAGATCTATATCATGGAGGTCGATAGTGGAAAGACGCGACGCCTGACTTTTTCGGGAAGCTACAATACCTCACCCGACTGGTCTCCTAAAGGAGACAGGATCGCTTACACTTCCAGGGTCGCCGGTCGCTTTCATATTTTTACCATTCCCGTTCAAGGAGGGGAGCCTCAGGACCTGACGCCGGGCTCTGGCGATAACGAGGATCCTTCCTGGTCTCCCGATGGGAGGTATCTCGCTTTCTCCTCCAACAGAAGAGGGTCTTACAATATTTACATCATGCAGGCGAGTGGTGAAAATCAGCAAAGATTGACAGCCTCCGGGGGAGATGATAAAAATCCTTCATGGTCTCCGCGTTTGGAATAGAGGTCTTTAAATTCCATAGAGAGAGGAGAAAGAGAGCAAGGCATGGCTCGGATTGATCTTTTTGGCCTTTCTTACTTTAGCCGGATGTTCTCGGACCGCCACAAGCCAGCCCCAGACTTCACCGCCGTCCTCCTCCCAACCATCTGCCAAGTCAGAGACTGCCAAACCTTCCCCTAAGGACTCCACCAGCCTTGAGCAGCTGCGCGAGGGTCAGGCTTCGTCAACTGAGTCGGGGCCCCTAAAGGAGATCTATTTTGACTATGACAAGTATGACCTTCGAGCGGATGCACGGGAGACGCTTAAGGCCAATGCCGGGTGGTTGAAGTCGAACGCATCGGAGCGGGTGGAGATCGAGGGGCACTGTGACGAGCGTGGGACCAATGAGTACAACTTGGCATTGGGGGCGAAGCGGGCACAAGCGGCCAAAGACTTCTTGGCGACGTTGGGGATACCAGCGCAGCGGCTGTCGACGATCAGTTACGGGAAGGAACTGCCGGTATGCCGGGAGAGCACAGAGGAGTGCTGGCAGAAGAATCGTCGCGACCGCTTTGTCATTATGACTGGCCGGCCGGCCTCGTAATTTCACTTTCCGTTTCCGAGTCTCACCGCCGCCCAATCCATGAAGGGTTTTTCATGATTTTCATGAAGAGATTATCCTACTGCTGCCTCGCATTCAGTTGGGTGTGGTTGTGGAGTTGTGTCACTCCTCAACAGATGGAGCTTATCGAGCGGGAGCAGAGGCGCCTGCGCAGCGAAAGCACTAACAGCGTAAGCGAGAACGCATCGATTCGTAAAGAGATTGACAGTGTTCGGTCGAGTTTGGCTGACACCCGCGCCAATCTGCAGCAGGTGCAGCGGGACATGAACGCGTTAAAGGAGAAAATCGAAGAGGCTCGATACCAGACGGATCGCCGCCTCGGTCAGTCGAGTCAGGAAGGGGACCAAAGGGTCAAAGACCTCGAAGGGCGGCTGGCGAAGATCGGCGAGGATCTTAAGGCGCTCACCGCTCGTCAAGAAGAATTGCGCTCCCCTCAAGAGCCCCAGAAGGGGCAGCCGGCTCAGGGACAGACGCCCCCGGAGGGAGGCGGCGAATTTGTGCGCGAAAAAGTCACCGGTGAATCGGAAGCGGTGCGAAGAGATTACGAGGCAGCCTCGAGGCTTCTGGAGCAGAAGGATTACCGCGGCTCTATCAATCGATTCAAGGAATTTCTTAAGAAATATCCCAAGAGCGACTACGCGGATAACGCCCAATATTGGATTGGGGAGTGTTATTACGCACTGAGAGAGTTCGATCAGGCCATCCTGGAGTTCGACACCGTGCGGCGCAACTACCCGAAGGGAGACAAGGTGCCGGCGGCTCTTCTCAAGCAAGGGTTTGCCTTCGCGGAGCTGGGAGACAAAGTGGATGCCCGGTTGATTCTTCAGGAGTTGATCAACCGATATCCCCAGTCATCCGAAGCGGCCAGGGCGAAGCAGAAACTCAAGACCCTCGAGTCGTAGCGACTTTTAGCCTCTGACTTCAAAAAACTATCCTTAAGCTTTGGACAGCTTTCAGTAGTCAGCAATCAGTTAACAGATAAAGGCCGGAGAGCGAAGCTGGATGCTGAGTGCTGATGGCTTGATGCCTGCCTAAGAAGTCGTGGAGATTTACCGTCACATAGACGATCGACTGCTTTCGATTCCCGCGCCGATCTTGACCATGGGAAACTTCGACGGGATCCACCTGGGCCACCAGGCTCTTTTGCGCCGCGTTGTTGAGGACGCCAGGGGCCGGGGCGGCGCCGCCGTTGTTTTGACGTTCGAACCTCATCCGCTAAAAGTATTGGCGCCCGAGCGAGCGCCGCGCCTGATCTTGGCGCATAAGGATAAGATACGGCTTCTCCAATCGCTGGGAATCGACGTCGTGATTATTCAAGCGTTCAATCCGGCCTTCGCGAGTCTTGAAGCGGAAGAGTTCGTTCGGCGCTATCTCATCGATGGCCTGAAAGTTCGCAAGGTCTGGGTCGGAAAGGATCTAAGGTTTGGGAAGGGAAGGAGAGGCCGCGTGGAGGACCTGATTCGATGGGGGCAAGAAGGAGGATTCGAGGTCGGGGTCCTGGAAGCAGTACAAATCGGAGGCCTGCGGGTGAGCAGCAGCCGGATCAGGGAACAGCTGATGCGCGGCGAAGTGCATGAGGTTAAAAAGTTCCTTGGCCGCTACCATTTCATCTCGGGCAGAGTGGTGCCGGGTCACCAGAGAGGCAGACAGCTCGGATTCCCCACGGCGAACATTGTTACCCGGACTGAAGTCCTGCCTCCGGACGGAATCTACGCGACATTTCTACAGTCTGGTGGGCACTGTTGGTCCAGTGTCACCAGCGTAGGGCTTAATCCTACGTTTGGGGATGGACCGAGGACCATCGAGACTTACGTCCTGGATTTTTCTGGCGATCTCTACGATCAACCAGTGAAATTAGTTTTTGTTGAGCGAATTCGGGCAGAAAAGAGGTTTTCTTCGCCGGAACTTTTAGTGGAACAAATCAAAAGGGACGTGGTTGTTGCGCAGGAGATCTTGCGTGGGGTTCATATGGATGAGCGCGCGGAATTAGCAAGGTAACCTTGCCTGACGTCCATGCAGGTAACCGTAGTCGATAGCGAGTATGCGGGGATGCGCTTGGATCTCTTCTTGGCGCGCCAAAGGCTGGTTCCTGCAGGGGTCGGGGACTGGAGCCGGTCGGGAATCCAAAGAATGATTCAAGCGGGCCAGGTCGTCCTTAATGGACGCACGACTAAGCCCAGCGCCCGCCTAAAAGCCAGTGGCTTGAGATTCAGAGTTGCTGCCAGAACCGATTCCCCTGGATATCCTCTACGAGGATGCGGATTGTATCGTGGTCAACAAGCCCCCAGGAATGGTGGTGCATCCGGCTGCGGGGAGACAAAAAGAGACTCTGGTGAACGCCCTCCTCTATCACTGTCCCGATCTTCAAGGCATCGGAGGAGAGCGTAGGCCAGGGATCGTCCACCGGTTGGACAAGGATACTTCGGGAGTTATCGTTGTCGCCAAGCACGAACAAGCCTTCCATCAGTTAGCCTCCCAGTTCAAGGAAAGACATGTGTTGAAAGAATATGTCGCCTTGGTGTGGGGCAGGGTGGATCGAGAGAAAGGCCTGATCGATCGCCCTATTGGGCGTCACCGGAGTGACCGGAAAAGAATGTCGAGCCTCTACTCTCTCCCTCGACTGAGAGCCGCGACTACCGAATAGCAAGTAGAAGAATGGTTTCATGTCGGTTCGGCGGCGGATCCTTACTCTTGGGTAAGCTGGTTACGCGTCAAACCCCGTACTGGAAGAACTCATCAGATCCGCGTCCATTTGTCGGACCAGGGATACCCTATCGTCGGTGACCCGATCTACGGCCGGAAACGAGCGACGTTTTTGAGTTCTCGTCTGGAGATTCGTGAGCTGGTCGATTTTCCGCGTCAGGCGCTCCATGCGGAAAGACTTAGGTTCAGCCATCCGCGCACAGGAGCGGCCTTAGAAATGAGCGCGCCGCTATTTTCCGACATGAAAAATCTTTTAGAGCGCTTGCGAAAGCAGGGAAGGGAGGTCAAAAAAAGAACGGCAGGGGGTTGACAAGAGAAGCCGTTTTTTTTACTATAAGGGCAAATGGCGACTCAATTCAACGATATTCTCTGAAAGTCATCCCACATACAGGTTATCGTTCACTGCATCCCGACCTTAAAGTTTAATTTGAATTTCAAATAAACGGTTCACGTCGGTGTCGGATTCCCTGTTGTTTTGAAAAGCTGCATGCGCGAAGAGTTGGCCTTGTCCCAATAGCAGGGAGTGTATTCATTTTCGCTCTGTTTTGCTTGCGAGAAAGAACTGCAGGCAGGCGTCCTGAGGGTGGAGATAGGTTTTCGGGAAATGTGTTTTGAGGCATGAAAGGAGAGGTACATCTATGGTGCGTGGGAGGACCCGGGCCGAACCAGAAACCGTAGAGGAAAACGGACTCAATCTCAAATCTCTGAAGGAGAAGAAGATCAGCGACCTCGCGTTGATCGGCAAGAACTTCAATATCGAAGGGGCGG
>VBLN01000394.1 GCA_005878685.1 Deltaproteobacteria bacterium
AATAAAAGCCCTACCAGAATTCCTTGGTACAACCACGCTCTCTAAGACAGCCATATCTCCTCCCCTTCCAGCACGCCTGCCAAGCACACCTATTGTTCCATTCCAACTAGACACCGTCAATCGCGAAACCCCCGTTCGGATTATCTCTGCGTCCTTCGATGAACCCTTGCACACCCTGCGGCGATGGAAGATGACCACGAGAGGTGATAAAAGTCGGTTGCTAAGCGCTTGATTGCGGGACGGGTGGCCGTGCATCGCGGCAACTATCAGCATCTCACAATCCGGATCGAACGATGGCCGGGGAAGCGTTGACATGAATTCAACCACTTGGCGCTTCGACGGTAATACAGCCTCCAAATGGGCACGGCTATTATCCGTCGGGCTACTAAGTTACGTTCTGGACGTTTCACTTTTCCAAGCGCTATTCGCCGCTCATTTAAAAACATTCCCGGCTCATCTCGCCAGCTTCTCCGCTGCGGCAGTCTTCGCATACACCCTACTCGCGCGACGAGTAAGTTTCGCTTCTTCGCCATTAGACGCCGCACCGAGGCCCGCTATCTTGGGCCGGGCCGTGGTCGTCGTCCTGCTGGCCCTCCTCCTTCGATGTGCATCCCTCATCCAACTGGTGGAATCCTGGACCTGGCCGCCTCAAGTGGCGATTTTTCTCGCCGCATTCGTGGGCCAGCTCTCGCAGTCGATCGGATTGGGGCTGATCGTATTCGTTCCAGGCTCGTGGCTGCATCCGTCTCCGTCCCGTTGGCAGGCGCTCACGATAGCAGCCGTTGCTTATACAGTCTTTTTAAGGCTCGCCTGCATGGGCTCAATTAATCTGATCCCGGAAGAAGCCTACTATTGGAACTACGCACAGCATTTGGACTAGAGTTATCTTGATCATCCTCCCATGGTCGGCTGGCTTATATGGCTTTCCACCTATCTGCTGGGCAAATCCGAACTCTCGGTTCGTCTTCCGTCTCTGTTCTGCTGGGCCGCTGCCGCCGTATTTATGTTCCGCTGGACCCGTTCCCTCTTTGGTCGGGACGCTGCGATCCGCTGCCTCTTATTGCTCGCTGTCCTCCCGTTCTATTTTGGGTTCGGCTTCTTTATGACGCCCGACGCGCCGTTACTCGCTGCTTGGGCCGGCTTTCTCTACTATCTGCACCACGCCGTGATCTCTCAGAATCGTCGCGCCTGGTTGGGCGCCGGGTTGTGCATGGGGATAGGCATGCTGTCGAAGTACACGATTCTATTGCTGGGGTTGAGCACCGCGATTTATTTGCTCTTCCACCACCGGTCCAGACAATGGTGGGCGCGTAAAGAACCTTATGTTGGAGCGGCCCTATCCGCAATGATCTTTTCCCCGGTTCTGCTCTGGAACGCTAAAAACGGCTGGGCGTCCTTTATCTTTCAGGGGCCTCAAAGGTGGGCCGACCCGCCACAGTTTTCCCTGCTGTTCCTGATTGTGTCGATTTTGCTGATGCTCACTCCAGCAGGCGTCGCCGGAGTGGCTCAAGTGCTTTTCCAGTCGCCAGCCGCGCCATCAACGTCTTCCTCGCAACCAACGGGCGAGCGACCGAGCCGGCTGTTCGCTCTGGTCTTCACGCTGGCCCCTCTTTCGGTTTTTGTCATCTATAGCTTTCAAGGCGAACCAAAGCTCAACTGGACCGCCCCCCTCTGGCTCGCGATTTTCCCCTGGATCGCTCAAAACATGGCTGTTCCCTCCTCTTCGGAGACGCAAAAACCATTCTCTTTCATGGAGCGGCTCTGGGTACCAACCGCCGCAGCGCTGCTTCTGATCCTCGGCGGCGGGTTCGGTTACATCTCTCTGGGACTACCGGGTACGGGCCCGATGTCAACCAAGCGCCTTTTTGCACCTTGGAAGAACATGGGGGAGAAGGTGGATGTCATCGAGAGAAAAATAGAGAAGGAGACAGGATCCCAACCTGCGATCTTTGGGATGGACAACCATTTCATATCGAGCGAACTGACCTTCTACGATGATCCGCTCGATCTGGATAGATTTCAAAACGGGGGTGGCCCGCACTTCTTCGGCGGCCGAAGTGTAATGTGGGAATATTGGTTCCCGACCTCGGCACAGGTCGGCAGAACGATGGTCATGATCGACTTCAGGCGTCAGACACTATCGAACCCTCTCTTAGCGCGATATTTCAACCGTATCAGCGACGTTTTCCAGGAGACGATCGAAAGGAACGGAGAACCTGTCGGATACTTTTACTGGCGCGTCGGCTACGGCTACCGCGGCCACCCGTGAGGTGCGCGCCCTGCCCGAATTCTTCGGCACAACAACACTTTCCATCGTCGCTATCCTAGCCTCCTCGAGGCACACGCCTGCCAAGCAAGGCGATCTTCCATTATGGAGTCGAAACTGTCAACCAGTCTCTAGCCGGCCGGCGCTTGCCTTAGCAGTTTGGTAGTGACTCTGGCATCTCTGCCTGGATCAGGAATTCGAAGCCTTGGCACGGGTCGGGAGCGCCCCTTTTGTCTGCGCGACACTTCATGAAAGACCGGGACAGGATATGACAGGAGATCATTATTTCGTATGGCACAATTTCTGCGCTACAGTCATCCCCATTGTGGAGCTTATCTTGAAAAAAGGAGATCGGGTTAGGGTGGCTACAAATCATCAATGGCTGCCAC
>VBLN01000395.1 GCA_005878685.1 Deltaproteobacteria bacterium
TGTACAAAACATTCATCTACGGACCGGTATGCATCGATCCGTCACATCGGGGTCGCGGCCTACTCCGAGGTCTTTACCAGGCTCTGAAGAGGGAGGTCGCCGGAAAGTTCGAGGTCGGCGTCGCCTTCGTCGCGCGCAACAATCCTCACTCGCTGCGTGCCCACGTGGCCGGGCTAGGCATGGCCGAGGTGGGTGAGTTTGAAGTCAAAGGTAATGTCTACGTTACTCTGGCATTCAAGGTGCCTTAGGCCACGACCCACGCGCACGTCTGGGAAGCTCATATCGAGGAATTCAGCAGGGCTCCTCTGAGGGGTTTTCATTTCCTTCTTGATCTCCGTGGCGCGGTCTACGAGCTGAAATCCTCCAGCGTCCGCGAGGAGAGTCATGTCCTGTCTCCCATGAACACGTCGATGATCAGATGGCCAAATTCGCTCACAAAGGCCAAGTCGCCAGGGTAGATAAGGATTGTCGATCCGATCTCTTCCACGACTGCAGGGCCATGCAGCCGTTCTCCGGGGCTGAGCCCGCCGCGCAGGAAGATGGGACACAAGATAGGCCCGCGAGCGGCTTCGAATACGACCGCCCTCTCACCCCTTTTTCCTTTGTCTTTCTCCCGAAATGGTGCTCTAAGCGTAGGCCTGCTCGCGGAAGATCCTATTGCAGTTAAACGAAGATTCACAATCACGACTGGCTCTTCGGGCGCGGAATGACCGTACTGTTCATGGTAGAGGGCGTTAAAACGAGAACGGATCGATGTCAGATCGCCGTGCGCGCTCAGATCTGCATCGACCGGAACTGACAGCGTGTATTCCTGTCCCCGGTAGCGCATATCTAGAAATCGGCGCATGAGAATGTCCGTCTCTCTGGCTCCTTCGGAAATCAGCCTTTCCAGAGCCTGCCGCTCCAACGGAAGGAACCGCTCCGCCAGTTCCTTTCCCGAGGTTTCTGCCAGCTCACGCAGGCAGGTTTGCACGTAGTCGTGTTTGAGATCGGCCAGTAGCATTCCCAGGGCGGAGAAATGGGCGGGCATCGGCGGAATAACCACGCGGGGGACCGACAGCTCTTTGGCAATCGCCCCCGCATGCAATGGACCTCCACCTCCGCTCGCTACCAAAACGCAATCGCGAGGATCGTAGCCCCTTTCCACGGAGACGGCGCGCACGGCCAGAGACATGTTGTAGTTGGCGATCGTCAGTATGCCCAGGGCGGCTTCCTCCAGATCTAGGCCCAGTGGGTCCCCGATGTGTTCCGTGAGGGCCTGGATGGCGTTGTCCTTCACCAGGTGGATCCCGCCGCCGAGGAAATATTCTGGATCGATCCGCCCTAAAATGAGGTTGGCATCAGTGACCGTCGGATCTTTCCCGCCCTTCCCGTAGCAAGCGGGGCCAGGAGTCGCCCCGGCGCTCCGAGGGCCCACTTTGAGCGCGCCACTGTTGTCAATCCAGGCGATACTTCCTCCTCCGGCTCCGACCTCTACGATGTTCACGACCGGAAGCATCATTGGATGGCCTGAAACGTAGCCGCCGATGTAATAGTTGCTGTTCAGCTCGGGGTGAAAGTCCTTGATGAGGCTCGCCTTCGCCGTTGTCCCGCCCATGTCGAAGGAGATTACGCGGCGGAAATTTGTAGCCTCGCTCAACTGCGCGGTGCCGATGACTCCGGCGACAGGACCCGACTCCATCATCGCGACCGGAATCTTCTTCGCCGTCTCGACGGACATCGCTCCGCCATTGGACTGCATGATCAAAAAGTTTCCGCGGAAGCCCGAAGCCTTGAAAAGCCGTTCCAGAGCAATCAGGTAGCGAATCACGATAGGCCCGATGTAGGCGTTGAGAACGGTGGTTGAGGTGCGCTCGTATTCTCTGCACTCGCGCAGGACCTCGTGGGAAAGAGCCACGTAGACTTGCGGGAACTCTTGGCGCAAGAGTTCGCCCAATCGCTGCTCGTGGGCGGCGTTGGCATAAGAGTGAAGAAGACAAACGGCGACGCTCTCTACCTTTTGAGACCTGAGCTCGGCGATCGATTCGCGAGCCGAATGCTCATCCAAGGGCTGCAGAATGTCTCCGGAGGCGAGCATTCGCTCATCCACCTCGAGGCGCAAATCTCTCGGCACCAACGGCGTGGGGCGCTTGAAGAAAAGATTGTATCCTTCGGGCCGGTTGCCGCGACCGATCTCGTAGATGTCGCGGAAGCCGCGAGTCGTGATCAGGGATGTCTTCACGCCTTTGCGCTCGAGAACTGCGTTGATGGCGATGGTAGAGCCGTGGACGAAAGAGTCCGCTCTGGAGAGGTGAATATTCGCCTTGGTCAAACAATCCTGGATTCCGCGGGCCAACTCTTCGAAGGTGGTCAAAGACTTGTTGTGATAAAGGTTGCCCTGATCATCGAGGGCAACGAGATCCGTAAAGGTCCCGCCGATATCAACTGCAATCCTCATCGGGTCAAAAGGATGAACTATGAAGTATGAAAGCGGAAACAGGGATCAGAGTAGCGATAAGCAGCTGCATCTTATTTCATGGTTTAACATAGCCCTGCGTTCGGTCCCGTTCGATAAGGGCCGGAGCGCGTTCTGCCGGCGCTCCGTATCCACCGCCGCCCGCCGTAAAGAAGGTGACGACTCCGCCTTTTCGCACCGGGGTGTTACGACCCTTGGTGACCCAGCGACCCGGATCCTCGGGGCTTTGACGAACCAACGCCCTTGCGGGCTTGCCGCTCTCTCCGCCACCGATCCCCCAAGGCGGACAGAGATTCCTTTCGACATGCGATTTCGATCCCCAGGCCGCCGCGGAACTTCCCCGCGCCGCCACTCCCTTCGCGCAAGCGGTGAAACTCAAAGAGAAGCGGATAGTTGAGTTCCTGAAGCTCGACGGGAGCATTCTGTACATCTCCCTGGCAGACGGAGACCGTAGCGTTCTCGCCGTCCTCGTGCGGCCTGCCGCCCCAGCCTCCGCCAATGATGCTCTGGCACAGGAATCGCCGGCCGATGCGGGGATCGACGCCGTGAAAGGCATAGCCTCCCATGTCGCCCTTATGGGCCGCGGGTATTTTTTCCGGCAGCGCCGGCGCCAGAGCGGTCAAGATAAGATCCACCACTGTCGGCAGCGTCCGGCTCCAGTTGCCCACGGCAGCAGGTGGCGTCGCGCTCAGCAGCTTTCCCGGAGGGATGATGATTTTCAGCGGACGAAAACAGCCCTCGTCGATTGGAGAAAACGGGCTCACCAGAGACTTAAAAGCGACTCGCGCCGCAGCCACAGCCCCGGATTCGCCGGAGTTGATCGATCCTGTGACCTGGTTGCTCATCTCAGAGAAATCGATGGTCATCTTTTCCCATGACACTTCTATCTTCACCTTCAAAGGAATCGGTCGAGTGAGATCGACCCCATCGCTGTCAAAGAGAGCCTCGGCCCTATATATCCCAGGCGGGATTTTTGCAATCTCACGGCGGGCCAGCGCTTCGGACTGATCCCAGATGGTCCGGACGCAATCGCGGAAGGCTTCGAGCCCATAACGATCCAGGATCTCACCCAGACGTCGCTCGCCGATCCGGCAGGAGGCGATCTGCGCTCTCAAGTCTCCCAGAGATGACTCGGGAAAGCGCACGTTGTCGGCGATGATCTGGAAGATATCTCGGTCAAGCTCCCCTCGGCGGTACAGCTTCAGCGAGCGCAGCTGCAACCCCTCTTC
This sequence comes from Deltaproteobacteria bacterium, assembly GCA_005878685.1. Lineage (GTDB taxonomy): Bacteria > Desulfobacterota > Binatia > UBA9968 > UBA9968 > DP-36. The sequence continues at coordinate 3,685 of VBLN01000395.1, forward strand.
GAAGACTTCCCGGGTGCCACTGGAGGCAAAGCCGGTGTGGCTTCCGCCAATGTCCACCCAATGGGCGCGCACGGCCGGGAAGGCCACGAGCTCGCCCTGATAGAAAAGCGGAGTGTAGATCACTACGTTGTTCAAGTGTTGGCCGCACACGTAGGGGTGATTCATGATGATCACATCGCCCGGCTCGAATCCCTCTTCTGCGTATCG
>VBLN01000053.1 GCA_005878685.1 Deltaproteobacteria bacterium
CTTTTTTATCCAGATAGATAAAAAATTCCCGATTTCCCTTCGGGCCCAATAGAGGAGACTCGGTGACTCCCTTCACCTGCAGCCCAATCTCCACCGCAGCTTCCTGGATCTCCTGAATGACCCGGAGATGATCCTCGTGACAGCGCACGACTCCCCCCTTACCCACTTTGCCCCGGCCCACCTCAAACTGTGGTTTGATAAGAGCTAGAATCTCGCTTTGGGGAGACAAAAGTCTCTTGACTGAAGGAAGAACCAAACGGAGGGAAATGAAAGAGACGTCGATGACGGCAAAATCAGACGACTGAGGCAACTCCTCGCTTTTGAGATACCGGATATTTCTCTTCTCTAGGACAACAACCCGCGGGTCTTTTCTTAGCTTCCAATCGAGCTGTCCATAGCCCACGTCCACGGCATAGACCTGACGGGCTCCATGAGTCAGCAAACAATCCGTAAAGCCTCCAATCCTATCTTTAACTCGAATCTCAAACTCACGCAGCGCCTTCTCCAGCTTTATCCCGCCGCGGCTGACATAGGGAGGAGACTTCCCTTTGAGCCTAACGGCGGCGTCCGGATCCACGAGGCTTCCAGCCTTGGTCATCGGCTGATCGTTGACGAGCACCTCTCCCGCCAAGATCCGCCTGCGCCCCTCCTCCCGGCTCGATACGACCCCTCGCTCGACCAACAGCTTATCTAGGCGCTCCCTCTTTCCCATCCCTCCTTTTTTCTCTTCTTCTCTCCCCTAACCATCTGGAGAGCTGCTTGTGCGATGGCGTCCTTGTCAATGCCGCACATCTTCCTTAACTCCTCTTGCGCCCCCTGAGGGGTGAACCGGTCCGGGACGCCGAGACGTCTGACCTTGACGTCCGCAATGCCCTCATCCGCCAAAAGCTCAAGAACGGCGCTGCCGAAGCCTCCGTCCAAGACGTGATCCTCCACCGTGATGAGACTCGGAATTCGAGCCAAAAGTTCCAAGAGCAGCTCGCGGTCCAATGGCTTTACGAACCGCGCGTTGACCACTGCGGCTTCGATCCCCAACTGCGAGAGATCTTGGGCGGCCTTTAAAGCTGGGATGACCGTATGGCCGATCCCAACAAGCACGATGTCTTTTCCCTCGCGCAGAAGTTCCGCCTTGCCGATCTCGAGGCGCCGCATCTCCCTGTCCATCGTCACCCTCCAACCCTCTCCCCGTGGATAGCGCAGAGCGATCGGACCGCCATGTTCAACCGCTGTCTTCACCATGTGCTGCAGTTCGTTCTCGTCCTTCGGCGCCATGATCACCATGTTGGGCATCGAGCGCATATAAGCGAAATCGAACACGCCGTGATGCGTTGGACCGTCCGCCCCGACCAGGCCCCCTCGATCGAGCGCGAAAACCACATGCAAATTCTGAATGCAAACATCGTGGAGAATCTGATCATAACCCCGCTGCAGAAAAGTGGAATAGATCGCTACGACCGGCACCCAGCCCTCGGTCGCCATTCCTGCGGCAAAGGTCACCGCGTGCTGTTCGGCAATGCCCACATCATAGGAGCGACCGGGCAGCTCACGCGACAACTTATCAATACCGGTGCCGCTCCCCATGGCAGCTGTAATACCGACCACCTTCGGATTTTCTTTGGCGAGCCGAATCAAAGCAGAGGCAAAGACATCCGTAAATGTAGGGATCGGACTCTTGTCTTTTTTCGCCTTGCCCGTCAGGATGTGGAACGGACTTACGCTGTGGTACTTGACCGGATCCTGCTCCGCCAGCTCGTACCCTTTTCCCTTTTTGGTGATCACGTGGACGAGCGTCGCTCCTTCCATTTTCTTGACGTTTTGCAAGGTGCGGATCATGTCTGCTAGATTGTGGCCGTCAATCGGACCGACGTACTGAAAGCCCAACGCCTCGAAGAGAAACCCAGGTGTCACCAGACCCAGAAACGATTCCTTGAGCTTACGGGCGACATGGTAAGGGTTCTCTCCCACCTTGGGTAAGGTGCGAAGAAGACTGATGAGATTTTTCTGCAGGCGAACCGCCAGACGAGGAAATGGCGCCCACTCTCGGATCGATGAAGATCTCATTATCATTAAGAACGACGATCAGATCTTTATTGAGATGCCCTGCCTGATTCAGTCCCTCGAACGTAAGACCAGCGCTAAGACAACCGTCACTGATCACAGCCACCACTTTGTGCTTCGACTTTCGGAGCGCTTTTGCGACGACCATACCTAGGGACGCGGAAACCGACGTCCCGGCATGGCCGGCACCGAAGACATCGTACTCGCTTTCCTCCCGGCTCAAGAATCCGCTGATCCCTCCAAGTTGGCGAATCGTGGGAAACTTGTCCCGCCTGCCGCAGATCAGTTTGTGAGCGTAAGCCTGGTGCCCCGTATCCCACACAATCCGATCGTCGGGAGAGTTGAACACATAGTGTAGGGCCAGCGTCAACTCGACGGCTCCCAAGGTCGAAGCCAGATGCCCTCCGACTTCGGACACGACCGATAAAACCTCTTCGCGCACTTCCTTGGCTAGAAGAGTCAGTTCTTCGACACTCAATCGGCGGACATCCGCCGGACTCTGAATCCCGTCAAGTAATCTTCCCATTTTCAAGCCCCGCTCAAGCACCAAGTGTTTTTTGATCCATCGTCACGACCTACACGGCCCGTTGCGTCACATAATGGGCTATCGCACGCAGTGACTCCGCGTCTTGGCCAAAAGGCTCTATCTCCTTCAACGAACGTTGCAGCAGCTCGCGCACTCTCGCCTTTGCCACGGCCATACCCACGATGGAGGGATAGGTCGCCTTTTTCCGCTCTCTGTCTCCATTCCCGCCCTCACCCAAAACATGACCTGCGGCATCCAAGATATCATCAGCGATCTGAAAGGCTAGGCCGAGAAACTCCGCGTAGCGAGTAATGCTGCGCATCTCTTTCGGCGTCGCGCCGCCAAGCTTCGCACCGGCTCGCGCCGCCGTGACGATCAGAGCGCCGGTTTTACGCACATGAATATACTCGACGGTCGCAATATCGGCCCTGCGGCCTTCCGCCTCCAGATCAAAGACCTGGCCTCCCACCATACCACTGACGCCAGCTGCGCGAGCTATCTCGTGGATCAGTTCCAAGACAAGCTTCGGCTCCAAAGCGCGCGCCACTTGAGGAGCTGACATCAAACGAAAGGCCTCGGTGAGAAGCGCATCCCCCGCAAGCAGTGCGACCCCCTCGCCAAAGACCTTATGGTTTGTGGGTTCTCCTCTCCTTAAGTCGTCATTATCTAAGGCGGGGAGATCGTCATGAATAATGGAATAGGTATGAATGAGTTCAAGGGCGCAGGCAAAGGGCAGCAGCAATCTGTGGCTTGTCCCGAACAGCTCGCCCGAGGCCAAGGTCAAAATGGGTCGTATCCGCTTTCCTCCGGAGAAGAGGCCGTAATGCATCGCCTTATGAAGAGTCTTCGGATGTTGTTTGCACTCCTTGAGATACCGCTCCAGCGCGCGATCGATCAGCAATTTTCGTTCTTTGAGGTAGCCGCTGAGGTCGATGTTGAGCACGTTTTAGGCTTCTCCGTTCAGGACTCTTCCTCATCCACATCCGCAAAAGGCTTGAGCTTGAGATTCCCTTCCTTGTCTTTGACCAGGAGCTCTATTTTCTTTTCAACCTCGGTCAGCTTTTGGTTGCAGTACCGCACCAACTTTACACCCTGCTCGAACGCCGCTAAGGAATCTTCCAGCGACAGCTCCCCGGATTCAAGCTGCTCCACCACCTTTTCCAGCTCTTCGAGAGCTTCTTTGAATTTCTTCTTGTCTTGATCCTTTCTTGTCACTGCCCTTCCTTCCCGCCTCCTGCTACTGGACTCTCGCCAGGTATTTCTAAAAGTCCGAAAGGATCTACCCTCGCCCCATTCAGCCGGGCACCCCAGTGGAGGTGAGGACCCGTAACCCGGCCGGTCATTCCCGTCCAACCGATTAAATCGCCTTTGCGCACCTGAATGCCTTTTTCGACAGCAAAATCTTGGAGATGAAAGTACATCGTATACAGCCCGCCACCGTGATCCAACACAAGGCTCTTCCCGCTAAAGAAAAAATCGTCTCGGAGAATGACTCGGCCATGATTAGGAGCAACAACCTGGGTTCCTAGAGGAGCCTTCAGATCAACTCCGCCATGGGGCGCACGTGGCAGCCCGTTGACGATTCTCCGTAGCCCGAACGGCGAGGTAATGACCGCCGCAACAGGCGGCAGAAACCGCTCTTCCCATAGGCGCTTTTGGCTAGTGACCGTCCAGAGGTGGACCATTTGCTCCTGTTCCTGCTCGATCCTCTTGCGAGTTGCTTCGTCAAAGCGGTCGAACTCCGTCGAGACCGATATTTTCTCTTGAGGAAACGATCTCTTCTTGACGTTGAAAGTCGCTCGTCCTTCCCAGCTCTTGCCAGCGTTATCCTGCCCTTGGATCCGAATCTCTCGGGGCCCATGCTGCTCCTCCAGATCTATTCCCACCAGGGCGAAATAGGATCCATCGTGGCCTGGGAAAAAGGGGATTTCGCGATCATGTAAAAGCCCTCTCACGCCAACGAGATCCTCACCGTCGACTCTTATTGCCGCCACTCCTCCCTGAAAAATATCGGAAGCCCTGATGCGGACAACACCGGGAAGCTCTGCGGCGAGAGAGACTGGAACGATCAAAAAAGCACAAAAGAACGCGACGCTGGATTTCATCTCACTCTTTTTCTTCGACCCTGCACAACGATTTTCCATGAGCAAAAGTGATGCCGAGATGGTCTCCTACCTCGATGGAGGCCGAATCTCTCACGATGGCGCCCTCAGGGATCTTGTGCGCAATGCTGTAGCCCCGCTCTAACACCGCCAGCGGACTCAGACTATTCAGTCGCTCTCCGCCATGATTCAAACGATCCTTGAATCGCTCCAAAGAATCCCGAAAACGGCGCCATAGGCTCAACGAAAGATCATCCACGCGCATCTGATCTTCCCGCAGCCGGCGTCTGGGGTCCATAAGTCTGCGCGCCAGTCCCTCCCCTGTTTCTCTCGCCAACTCAAGCATCGCTTGCATCGCCCGGAGCAGAGAGCGCTCTAAATTCTCCATCTCTTCCGCCAGTTCCCTCTTCCGAGGCACAACCATCTCCGCCGCCGCGGTCGGAGTCGGCGCGCGATGGTCGGCGACGAAATCGGCGATGGTAAAGTCAATCTCATGACCCACGGCAGAGATCACCGGAACCGGCGCGGCAAAGACCGCGCGGGCAACCGCTTCTTCGTTGAAGGCCCAAAGATCTTCCAGCGACCCTCCCCCACGTCCCACGATCATGACCTCGACCATCCCAGATTGACCGAGTTCGGCGATCCCTTGCGCGATCTCCGACGCCGCTCCCTCCCCCTGAACTTTCACCGGTCGTATGACGACTCTACGATCCGGGAAGCGATCCCCCAAGATGCGAAGCATGTCGCGCAGCGCCGCTCCTTGCAGCGACGTGACGATGCCGACGGAGCGGGGCAGAAACGGCAGCGGTCTTTTCCTTTCCGGAGCGAAAAAACCCTCTTCGCCGAGTCTCTTCTTGAGCTGCTCAAAGGCCAAATAGAGCGCGCCCTGGCCTCGAGGCTCCATCGTTTCCACATAGAGCTGAAGATCGCCCCGCACCGAATAGAGATTTACCCGACCAAAGCACAACACTTCCATTCCGTTCTCAGGCTGAAAGGCAAGATCTAGCCCCTGGCGCCGGAACATGACCGCACCAATCTGGCTGCTCTCGTCTTTGAGAGTAAAATAGAGATGACCCGAGGGCGGGACGCGGCAATTGGAGATTTCTCCTACAACCCAGAATCCATCAAGCTCTCTCTCTAGCGTCCCTTTAACGATCTGGTTGAGCTCGCTGACGGTTACGAAGATTTTTTGTTGGTCTGCGGCGAACAACGGGAGCTCTGCTTGGTCTCGTGGGTTATTCATCGGAGCCCGATAAAAGATTAGCCCTCCAGGGGGAGGGCCAATCTAATGACTATGGAAGACTACGAAGCGAGGAAATCAAAATGACTCCCTAGCCGCCCGTCGCTATTTGGATCCGGAATTTGCCATTCTCCTTCGCTAGGAGTCGGCCCGCTTCTGCGCTAACTGTTTAAAAACATCCCACCCCTTCAGGAGATCCAGGGCTCGTTTGAGTTGCGCGTCGTTTTCGACATTATCGCTAGGCTGTTGCACCGGCGGCTGCACCGACGGTTTCGGTTGAATCTCCTGGTTCTTTGGGTTCTGCAGGTTTTGCAGATGTCCGGGAATATTTTCCTCTCTCAGACTGGGCCGCTGCCTTCGGTCATCGGGTTTTGCCTCCTGCACCGGGGAGTTTTCCATAACGATATCCGGAACGATCCCGGTCGCCTGGATCGAGCGCCCTTTAGGCGTGTAGTAGCGGGCCGTGGTGAGACGAAGCGCCGAACTATCATCCAATGGCAGAATCGTTTGCACCGATCCCTTGCCGAAGGTCTTAGTGCCAAGAATCACGGCCCGTCTATGGTCTTGCAAGGCGCCAGCAACGATCTCGGAAGCGCTCGCGCTTCCGCCATTGACTAGCACGACCATCGGGAAATCGGTCCAAGAGCCCTCTTTGTGCGCAAAATATTTCTGCTTCTGGCCTTCCAATCGCCCGTCCGTGTAGACGATCATTCCGGAATCGAGAAAGAGATCGCTAACCCTGACGGCCTGCGTGAGAAGACCTCCGGGGTTATTGCGCAGGTCAAGCACCAAACCTCTGATCGCTCCTTTCTCCGAATTAAGCTTCTCGAGAGCCCTCTGCAAGTCTCGGTCGCTGCGCTCTTGGAACTGGGCCAGTCGGATATAAGCATAACCTTCCTCAAGCACACGGCTCCGGACACTTTGGACTCGGATGGTGTCGCGGATCAGATTAAAGTCCAGTAGCTCCGAGACCCCTTCCCTCTTAATCGAGATCGTGATCTTGCTTCCTTTGGGGCCGCGCATTTTCTTAACCGCATCCATAAGAGTCAAATCCTTGGTGAACTCGTCCTCGATTTTTAGGATCTGATCCCCCGGTTTGATCCCTGCCTTGTAGGCGGGCGAGTCCTCGATCGGAGAGACGACGGTCAGAGTCCCATCCTTGACGGTAATTTCAATCCCCAACCCGCCGAACCTTCCCTGGGTATCCATCTGAAGTTCTTTATAGAGATCGGGCGTCAGGTAGGCGCTATGAGGATCTAAGGCATTAAGCATGCCATTGATGGCGCCGTTGATAAGGTCTTTAGTTTGGGCTTCATCCACATAGTTTTTCTTGACTATGGACAGTATGTTGGTGAACGTCTCTAAGCTGTCATAATCTTCTCGAGGAATAGCCGACACATTCGTTACGGCATGACCACTCAAGAAAAGACCAAGTGCAAAACCCAATATTAACAACAGCGCAGGATAGGTATGCCTCTTAAGCAATCGCATGGGGGTCTCCTTTGTTAGCACATTCTACCCAACCGCCCGTTCAATTTCAAACATGATCCATGAGCTATCGCTTTTTAAACCAAGGAAGCGGATCCACAGGCTTTCCGTCTTTACGGATCTCAAAGTAGAGCCGAGCCCCGGCCAGCGAGTCGCTGTCCCCGACCAAGGCGATCGGCTCACCCCTCCGGACGCTTTCTCCATTCTTCTTTAATAGCTCGGAGAGGTGGGCGTAAACCGTATAATACCTTTGGCCGTGATCAATGATCAACATCTTCCCATATCCGGAAAAGCGATCAGCAAAGACCACTTTGCCCGCATCGACCGCTTTGATCTCCTCACCGTACGGCGCCTCTATGTCTATCCCTTTACGAAAAAGCTCGCCCGAAAACTCCGGGTGCTTCACCTTGCCAAAACCTCCCATCACTGCGCCGCGAACCGGATAATCGAGCTTGCCCCGCATCGCCTCCAAGCCAACCCCCGCAGGCGCCTCCCTGCCCGGGACGAGGGCTCGCCGACTGATCTCATCCATCATCTTCTGCAGCCTTTGGGCCGCCTGCTCCAGCTCCTTAAGAGCACGCGCCCGCGCCTCCTTCTCTCGCCGAAGGCTGACGAGAACCTCCTTTTTCTTTTCTCTCTCGATACGGATGGATTCTTTGACCCCGAGCAGAGTATTTCTCTGTCCATCCACATCTTTTCTCTTCTGCGCCAATTCCGCTTTCAAGGTTTGTTGTCTGGCGGACTCCTCGCTCAAAGAGCTGACCAGCTGCTGATCGTAGGCCAGCACCGACTCCAAATAGCGCCTTTGGCGGATCAGATCGCCCAGTGAAGAGCTGCCATTGAGGAGAATAAATGGACTTCCTCCCCGTTGCCATTTGTAAAGAGCGAACGCTCTTTTTTTCAAGAGCTCCCTTCTCTTATCCAGAGACAAATTCAATCTCTTAATCTCCGCTTCTTTTTTTTGCAGCTCCATGGAAAGGGCGCCCAACTTCGCGTTGATCCCCTTCAATTCTTTAGTCCTGGTGTCTAACGCCTCTTCGATCTGTCCCAAACGCTGAAGCACCGAACTCTCCTGCTTCTGGACCTTGCTGATTCCTTGCCTCTCTTTCTCCATCTTCTTTTTAATCCCCTCGAGTTCCTTCTGGACTTCCGCCGGATGCGCCACCGGCACATGGAGAATGAAAGCAAGCGCTGCCAACGTTGAGACGACTCTGGCGATTATCCTTCGCTGACTCATACCTTGAGAAACCTTCGTAGGGAAAAGAGGCTGCCAGAGGCCCCCAAGAGCCCCCCCAGCGAGAGTATGAGAGCCACCCCTTCGACATCAAGGAAATGTATCTGGTCCCGGACAGCAAAGATCCCTAAGAAGTTGGGAAGCTCGGTACCCAAGAACAGGAAAAGCAGCCAAAGGACAAGGAGCGACAGAGAAGCTCCCGCGATCCCTTGAATCATCCCTTCAACAACAAACGGTGCTTGGATCAAGCCTTGCGGGGCGCCGACCAACTGCATGATTTCGATTTCATCCTTGCGGGCGAGGATAGCGAGCTTCACCGTGTTCCCCACAATCAAGAGTGTTGCAGCGAAAAGAAACCCGCCAAAAATCCATTTGGCCCATTGGACCCCAAGCACCAGCACGCTTAACCTCTCCACCCACTCTTCTGGATACTCCACTTGGCTGATCCCCGCTAACCCGCGAAGGCGTTTCGCCACATCGCCTGCCGGAGCACGCTCCCGGTAGGGCATCTTCAGCACGATCTCCAGAGAAGGGGGCAAGATCTCAGCCTGCAAGCCTTCCAGCAGGCTCGATTGAGAACCCATCGACTTTTTAAAACTCTCCCAGGCTTGCTCTCTGGAGACAAAACGGACGCTCTCCACCTCGGGGTAAGAGCGGACAGCCGCTATGAGCTTCTGGAGATCCGGGGAGGCGAGGCTATTGTTCAAATAGGCAAAAATCTGGATCTGACTTCCCCACCCTTTGAGTAAGCTATGAAGATTGTCTTGAATAAGCAGAAATCCGCCGAAAATAAACAGCGTCATGGCCATGGTTCCAGAAGTCAAGACATGAGTCCAGAGCAGGTCCCTCAAGCTCTTAAGCACTCGTAGGAAAACAAAGGGTATCCACGCTAGCTTCACAACCGAGCCTCTCCGCTCTCCTGCTTCGAGTCACCGACCAGCTCTCCTCGCTGCAGAAAAACCGCGCGACAGCCGAATCGCTTAAGCACTCCTGTATCGTGAGTGGCGAGAAGAACCGTAGTCCCTCGCTCATGAATCTTCAGAAAAAGGCGCATCGTTTCCTCGGCCGTTTCGGCATCGAGGTTCCCCGTGGGTTCGTCGGCGAGCACGAGCATGGGTTCATTGACCAAGGCGCGAGCGATCGCCACCCGCTGCTGTTCTCCTCCAGAAAGCGTCGGCGGTCTAGCATCGTGCTTATCCTTGAGCCCGAGCTCGCGGAGCAGATGAAAGGCCTTTCTTTTGCTTTCCTGCCTCGAGACACCAACGACCTGAGCAGCCAGTGCAACGTTTTCCAACGCCGTCATGGTGGGAAGAAGCTTAAATTCCTGGAAGACCAGACCGAGCTCCCGCCGCAGTTCTGCCACGCCCTTTCCGTCCAGTCGGGTAATATTGCGCCCGTTAACGACGATCTGGCCTTCAGAGGCGTCCTCAGCGCGGAAAAGGAGCCTCAAAAGGGTGGTCTTGCCCGCCCCGCTTGGACCATTGACAAAAACGAACTCACCTTTATCGATCTGGAGATAAATATCCTTAAGCGCAGGATAGTTAGGAGGATAGATCTTAGCCACACGAAAGAGTTGAACCATTCATAGTGCCGGACCGGACTCGTGAGAATCCGGGTATAAAATGCTTGACATCTATTGCAGGTGACTGTTACAGTACTCGAAATATCTGAGGAATCTTCTCCCTTTTTATCTATGAAATATCTGAGGAATCTCCTCTTTTTTTATCTATAAGGTATGTTCCAGAAACTTACAAGCGGCGGGGCAGTCGACTCGCCAAGAGAAAACGAGCGGATTAAAAAATTCCGCATCGTCCTGATCAAACCCTCCAAGTACGACGACGAAGGATACGTCATCCGCTTTTGGAAGGGAGTTCTCCCCAGCAACACGCTCAACGTGCTGCATGGCCTGACAGAAGATGTAAGCGAGCGGAGGGTATTGGGCGATCTTGACATGGAGGTTGTGACCTTTGATGAAACAGCCGAAAACATCCCCGTTCGGAAGGTCATTCGCTGGAGTCAACGCCGTGATAGGAAGCTGCTCGTTTGCCTCGTAGGCGTCCAGACCAACCAATTTCCCAGGGCCCTGGATTTAGCCAGGAGGTTCCGTGCCGCAGGCATCGACGTCATCATGGGTGGTTTCCACACGAGCGGAACCATCAACATGCTGGGAGAGCAGGAACCCGATATCCAGGAGCTCGTTAGGGAATCCATCACAATCGTCTCGGGCGAGGTGGAAGAGAATTGGGCCGAGATCCTCGCCGATGCTCTCAACGGCAGACTCAAACCGATCTACTCCTTTGCCCAGGATCTGCAGAATCTGGTCGATATTGGAAATGCCCCTCTGCCGCTCGTCAGCCACAAAACGATGCGCCACTTCGCCAGGCCAGGCTTTGGCACCGCTGATACCTCGCGCGGTTGTCCCTTTGCCTGCTCCTTCTGCACGATCATCAACGTTCAAGGGCGCAAGATGCGTGAGCGCAGTCCGGAGAGCATCGCCGAGATGCTCCGGTGGAATTACCGTGAGAACGGCATCTCCTTCTATTTCTTCACCGATGACAATTTCGCCCGCAAAAAACTCTGGCGCGAGACTTTCCAGGAGATGATCAAGCTCCAAAAGGAGGGCATCAAGGTCGCCTTTATGATGCAGGTCGATCTCGCCCGCAAGCCCAAGGACTTCGTACCGCTCGCCGCTGAAGCGGGCTGCACCCAAGTCTTTATCGGGATGGAGAGCGTCAATCCCGAAAATCTCAAGGCGGAAGGAAAGGGCCAGAACCACGTTGAAGAGTATCAAAATATCATCAAAGAGTGGCACGACGCGGGCGTGGTCGTCCACACGGGATACATTATTGGCCTACCGTTTGATACCAAGGAGCAAGTCCCTCAGGATATCCGCTATCTTACGGATGTGATTCAGGCGGATCAGGCGTCGTTCTTCATGCTGACTCCCTTGCCCGGATCCCACGATCACCGCGAGATGAAAAAACGGGGCGAATGGATGGATCCGGATTTCAACAAGCGCGATTCCTTTCACGCCACGATCAAGCACCCCCATATGACGGCTGAGGAATGGACTGAAGCCTACGAAGAGGCATGGACAAGTTTCTACAGCAAGGAAAATATGATCCGCATCCTATCGCGCTGGAACCATAATGCCAAGGTTTACTGGAATCTCATGATGGTCTTTTTCTGGTACAAAAATGCTGCTCTTATCGAGAAGGAGCATCCGATGATTGCCGGCTTCTTCCGTTTAAAGGAGCGGCTCTCCCGCAGACCTGGTTTTCCGATCGATCCCTTGCTGGTTCACCTCTGGAAACGGAGCAAGGAAGTATTCCAGCTCTTCATCTCCTGGGCCAAATTTCTCAAAGAGATGGAAGAGGTATGGCTGCAGACGCGGAAGAAGAGCGAAAAGGAAGAAAGATGG
>VBLN01000393.1 GCA_005878685.1 Deltaproteobacteria bacterium
GAGATACTCATAGGCTTCCTCTTGCCAGCCTTCGGAAGAGATGCGCTGATGGAAGTACCCCTGGGGATACATAAACCCGACGCCAATGACTGGAAGCCCCAAATCGCTCGCCTCCTTACAAAGGTCCCCCGCCAGCACGCCCAATCCGCCCGCGTAAATCGGTAACGACTGGTGCAACGCAAACTCTGCGGAGAAGTAGGCGATCGGACGCTTCGGCAGATGCGGGAATCTTCGCGATCACTATGAATCTTTGGCGGTCATGGCTCGGCTAAGAGCTTCAATCGCCGCATCGTAAAGGGCGAGAAATGACGGGTCCCCGGCAGCCTGCTCTAGCCGCTCGCGCGGCACCATGCGCAGCAGCCGCACGGGATTGTGCGCGGTTAGCCGCCAGAGGGCGTAGTCGAGCCGCCGAAATACTTCGCGAGTCTCGTGGTTCCAGGTCCACCAGAGGTCAAACGCCAGCCTGCCTAGTCCACTAATTCGCTCGGGCAAAGGAGGAAGACGGATATAAGATTCCATGCGATCTATTTTATTCGTATGAGCGTCGCCGCTCAATAGCTGTCATGGCTTTTGTCGAGCCGAAGGAAGATTTTATCGCGTTTACCAGTGCGGACGATGGACATTCGAGTCGGTTACATAAAACAGCGAAGTCAGCGGATAAGCGTTAGAGGGGACCCATAATCCTCAGACCCCGGAACCCTCTCAACCTTTTTCAAGACGGCTCCTGCAGCACCTTCTTGATTTCTGCCTCTAGCTCCTTTGTCGTAAAGGGCTTGCAGATATAGCCATCAAACCCCTTTGTCAGACAGTGCCGGCGAGTCGCTGACACGGCCGCTGTTGTCGCAAGCATCTTGATGGAATGAGTGTGGGGATTCTTTCGTATCAGAGAGGCCAGTTGGAAGCCGTCCAAATTGGGCATCATGATGTCTACAATGACCAGGTCCGGATGCCAGGCCATAGCAAGCTTCATCGCCTCTACACCGTCATTAGCCAGAAGAACTTCGTAACCCAGGTATTCCAACGACATTTTCATGAACTCGCTCAAGTAAATATTATCCTCCGCTACGAGAATTCTTTTTTCCATAGCCGAAACCCGGCTGCGGAGAACCGGCGCCCGGGTCAATGCAAGACGGCTCAAAGATGTGACGGAACGGCGGACCCAGCCGTAGTCTGTGCGAAAATTATCCGAAATCTTAGCCGGTCGTCAAGCACCTCAGATGTGCGCGGCAGTTCTCAGCCATACGGAGGCCGAATAAGTATAAGAGCGTGTGGCAGACCCGGCATCCAGCATGTCCGAGAAGTCTTCAATGGCTCATGGCGTGATTTAACGTTTTTGTCCCGATGGGGCCTTTTTTGTACCTCCAGGCTCGAAGCTCCGCTGAAAAACAAACCCTATTCAATTAGTTAGCCCATCGGGTTTTGGCATAATCATTGCTTTGTGTTCCCTTTTGTGGAAATGAAAACCCTAAATTTCCACGCCAAATCAGCGGCGGGCTTTTCCTACTCTCGAATCTTACGCTGCATCGGCCGGAGTTTAGAAACGTTCGATCTGAAAGCGTTTGACGTGAGATGCCAAGGAAGCGTCTATCTTCTGCAAGGCGTGCATAAAGGAACGTCCACCTCAGTGGACCTGGAGCTGCAATACACCCCTGACGATATAAAAAGGCTCGACAGCGAGGGTAGAAAAAATCGCCAAGGCGTATCACGCAGATCAAATCCTTTGAACCTGTCTCAACTCCTGCGCACTGCCGGAAACTACGTCGATCAGATCCAGGGCCGCCTACGCAGGGTCTCGTGGCAGTACCAGGCGGATAGGATTCAGGCGCTAACGATACAGTACGAGCCGAGCGAACAGGAGCCTAAAGACGAAGAGCATCCCACCTCGACTATCGATGAAATCTGCGTGCACATCTACAAGCAGAGAAAAAAAATCCCCGGAACCGTTGACCGGTAAACCAACCTGAGCCTCTCCTGGCCAAAGCTGCCTGCTCGCTTAGAGTCAGCGACATCATCACCGCGCTCCTGACTTCAACTCTTCAATGAGGGAAAGGTCGAAATATTTGTATGGCGGAATGGAGGCGAATGCGGGATCTTCGTAGCTCATCGTCTTGAGGACATTCACAATTGATTCCTCCGTAGGAAAAAGGTCGGGGCGAGCTTCTGCTTTCATAATCTCGTAGGAATAGTCCAGGCTCTCCATGTCGTTGATTCTTAAAACCTGCGACATCAGCGCGATCGTGGCCTCCTTGTCGGCTATCAGCGCCCGCACCGATTCCGCGAGGCCCCTGAGGTAGGCTTTGACGGCGCCCCGGTTCTTCTCAAGAAACGATTTGCGGGTCAAATTGATCCCCCACATATACTCGAGCGGCACCGTAATCACCGTCAGCCCCAGCTTCTCGGCGTATCTTCCTTGCAGCGTCGAGATCAGGGTCGCATCGATGTTGCCCGAAACCACGGCCGCGAGCCGGACGGCGGAACCTCCCGAGAGCGGAATGATCTGAGCGTCTGTCCTGGCGTCCAGTCCAACTTTGGCGAGCATGAATCGTATGAAGGCGTCCGCCCTGCCGCCGGCGCCGCTCGAAGCTATCCTCTTCCCTTTCAATTCCCTAAGATCTCTTATCTTGAGTCTGCTCCCCACACTGTACGGGGAGGAA
>VBLN01000388.1 GCA_005878685.1 Deltaproteobacteria bacterium
CCCATGACGTGTCGAGTGCCAGCGAGAAAAAGCAAAGTCCCATAAGCAAGGCGACGAGCTTGACGGCCTCCGCTTTTTTCAGGAGAAACACGACCATAGCAAGGGCCGCCAGTTCGACGAAAGCAACGGCGAGCCTGACAAGGAGCGCGCTGACGGCAATGGACCGGGCTTCCTGGGGCCGGCGGGCTATCTCCCGCGCCCCGGTATCGACGAAACCCGCGTTCACGGGGAGTGAGAAGTGTCCATAAAGGGCCGTGACGAAACCGATGATGCCAAACCCTACCGGTCCCAGCCGGCGTGCGAGGTATGTGATACCGACGTAGGCGACGAGTCGGGCGAGGAATTCACCGGTTCCCAGAGCCAGAACGTTGCCGACGATCTTCGTAGAATCAGAAGACTTGCTGGAGGTGCTCACATTGTGCTCGCTGGCGTTCATGACGCCCTCCCGCCATCTACATTATCCGCGGTTGTGGTGTGAGCAAGAAGATTTGTCGCTACGAAATGGAGGATCGGGACCAACCGTATTTTTATGGCGAGAAACCTACACTCAAGCCTGATAGGCTTCAACTGCACCTAAGACGTAAACGTTCCGGCTAGTGCGCTTGCCTGGGAATCAAGGATCATCTTGATGATTCTCTAAGTCCTCGTGTCTTTGACGCCGATACCGCGAAGAATGACTTACCACAAAAGTTCTTGCACGGCGAGAGTTCCGGCATATAATGACATGTGCCCCGTTGACTCCCCTGTAATCAAAGCGCCTTTTTGGTGAATCCGATAGCGCTCCGTCCCGCCTGAGAGAGTGTGGTTTTATCGGCCAGGGCTCTCCAGCATTTGTGAGCCGATGTAAGGGCTGCAGGAGAAAAGGAGACTAAGAGCCCGTGGCTCACGACGGAAATCTTCAACAGCGCTCTCGGTTTTGCCGAAAAGGAGATGTGTCTTTATATAACCGGGATTGATATGCACATTTCAGTGGTCGTGCCTTTCTATAATGAGGAGAGCTACATTGAGGAATGCATCCAGGCTCTTCTTTCGCAAGACTATCCGGAAGAAAATCACGAAATCCTTTTGGTCGATAACAATTCGTCCGACCGGTCTGCGGAGATTGTCAGGCGATATCCGAGGATCAAGTTGCTTTCTGAGAGCACGCCCGGAGACTTCGCCGCCCGCAATCGAGGGCTTGCTGCAGCCAAAGGGGAAATCATCGCTTTCACGGATTCAAATTGCGCCCCCAGCAAGGACTGGCTGCGAAGTATTGCCGCGGCCATGCTTGCTTCCAACGCGGGCATCGTGCTGGGTAGTCTTCAGTTCGCCCTCGACTCGCCCGCCCTATCGATGATGGAAGCCTACGAATCTGAGAAAGCCGATTACATCCTTTCCAGCAATAACAAGGAGATCTACGTCGCGTATACCAGCAATCTGGCAATTCGGAAAGCGCTGTTTGATAGCCTCGGGCACTTCTCACCCGTGTATCGAAATTCAGATATTGTCTTCGTGCGGAGGGCCGTCGACGAGTATTCTTGCAACGTGATCCGTTATTTTCCCGAGATCTGCGTCCGGCATTTGGAGATTTCAGACATATGGACGTACTATCGCAAGATCCAGATCTATGGTCGGGATTACCACAGGTACGGCAAGATAGCTTCGGTCAGGCCGCTGGGTCCTACCGAACGACTCGGCATTTTCAGGAAGACCATTCAAAGCCAGAGATACTCTCTCGCGAAATCCATCCTGCTCCTCTTCCTGCTCTCGCTGGGCGGGATCTGCTACGAGCTGTCGCGGCTGCGTGCGACCTTCGGCTCGAGCGCGCCGTTGGGGTCCTTGCAGCCCTCAAATCGTTGAAAAGCCCATATCGCGGGGCATCCTTACCTTTTTCACGGATTACACGGGTTTTTTTCTGATCTATTCTCCCTCATTCGACGAGAGGTTTCTTTCGTGCAATCTGTGTAATCCGTGGCCAGGCTTTGTCAAGAAATGACTTGCCACGGATTTCACGGATTACACTGATTTATTTCTGAATTATTTTCGATCATCATTCGGCAGCATTTTCATGGGCTCACTGGTGGGAGGAGTGTTCTCTAGAGGCAGGTCACCGGGATTGAGATCGCTGCTGGTCAATGAATATTCTTCCGATAATCCCGGAGCGCGTAGTGGCTCCCATCTTGACCATGACAAGTCGCAGGAAGGCCTTTACAGTATTGGGGCTGATGTTCATTCGAACTGCGATTTCCTTGCTGGTCAGCCCCTCCAGCAGACACCTCGTGGTCTCCCGCTCGCGAGTGGTCAAGTGATACTGCTCCGCTAGTTCGGAAATATCGATCGGCACCGCTACGTACCGTTCGAGTACGAGCGCGAAGCTGGCGTGACGATCTGAGTTGTGCGAGCCCGAGCCGATGGGAAATGCCCGGCAAAGATATCGCCTCTTTCCTGAAACAAAACGCGTAGCGAGGCCGGATTGGATTTCCGATTGTTTGTCCCCCAAGATCGATCGGACCTTCATGGCGACAATGTTTTGCGCGGAGGATATGTTTCCCGGTTTCTCCGGATATGCCAGAATCGCTACTGCTTCATCGTTGACATAGACAGGTTCAAGAGATTCCTGCATGAGCAGGAATCCTTCTGCAGACGTTTTCATCCATTACTCCGAATAGATCAAGCATATTTTGGCAGGTGGGCTTTTCTTCGGTGCAGGCATAATCCGGAG
>VBLN01000389.1 GCA_005878685.1 Deltaproteobacteria bacterium
CTTCCCAAGGTAAAACGTACGAGGCGTGTTGGGCCCGCCGGCGTAAAGATCGGCGAGATATTTTCCGGCCCTGCGTTCGGCCGGGACGCGCTGTGAGAGATCCGCTCCGTGTCCGCCCACGGTAACGACCTTGATACTGGGAAACTCTCTGCCAAAGGCTGCCACAATATCCGGGTGCGTGATCTCCTGCCCGCCGTAAAGCGTAAGCCGGCCCTCTTTTTTGGCAGCCTCCAGAGTCTTTTCCCATCTAGCCTTCCACCCTTCAGTTTCACCGGCCCAAATAGACATAGACTGGAAAGAGATGCCGAACAAAATGACGAAAGCTATGCGCGCTCTTCGCTCACCCATGAATCTTGCCTTCTACTTTCACTTGGCTCTGCCCAGGAGCTCATTAACGAGTTTTGCGACCGGATCAGGATCAAGAATGCCCGTGACTCGATATCTTTTCCCGTCCTCTCGTCGCGCCTCTGGAGGCACATTGTCCTTAGGGATGTCGACCCTCATGGAGTTGGAAGGCTCCAAGACCTTTGCGTTCATCACCTCTTGCCAGATCATCTGGCCTCTGCGTGAGAGGAACCAATTGATGAAGACTCTCGCCGCATTGGGGTTTGCAGCCTTATTGATGAGAGCAAGACCGCTGTTTCCGCTGGTGCTGATCTCCGCTGCCGCCTCCTTGAGAAAGCTCCGGTCAAACTCCTCTACCGGGACTCCTTGTTTCTTCGCTCGATCGGTGTCTGCGCAATCTATACACAAAGGAAATTTGCCGCTGCCAAGCCAGTCTGTCGCCTGACGCCGGTCTTGTGAAATGGTCAGATCCATCTCGGAGAGGCGACGCAAAAATTGCGGACCGAGTTGGGAATTGTAATAGTACCTAACCAGACTCGGCGAGCCGGCCCCCAGTCGCTCGAAGACCAGAATCTTCCCTTTCCACTTGGAACTTAAGAGGTCCCGATAGGAGTTGAATTCCTTGGGGTTCACGAGCTTGGCATTATAATGGAGTCCTGTATTTGCCGGGGTCCCCTCGTACATGAAGATGTAGCCATTCTCAGGATCCGCATAGTGGTGTTTGCCGTCGAGCCACTTGGATTCATCCACCACCTCCGACAGGGTGAGCGCAGGTCTGATCGGATCCAAGATCCCGGCCCGGTAGAAATCAAAAAAGGCCCGACCTCCTAAGCCACCACTGTACAGGTCCGCCAGGTATTTCCCTGCCCGCCGCTCCGCGATAATGCGCGGCATGAGATCGCCAACTTTGCCCGTGACCGTTACTACTTTGATAGACGGGTACTCCTTAGCGAAAGCCGCGACGATGTCAGGGTGAGTAATCTCCGCATCTCCCCAAAGCCTGACTTCACCTTCCTTCTTCGCCCCGGCAACCGTTCTTTCCCATTCTGCTTGCCAGGCGGAACCGGAGTCTGCCGCTTTGGCCGGATAAGCGCAGAGCGCAAACTCGAGAACTAGGAGGAGAAAATTTAACAGCGCGACTCTATAAAGCAGCTTCACGGCGAGTTCCTCAAAAGATAACGTCCACGGGATCAAGCGCGTTGAGGTGTCGTCCCACAAAGCGCTTCGCCACAAGGGGCAAAAATGGATAGGCTCTTATCTCTTCTGCTCGTTGGCCTTCATAATCTCCCGGGCCAAATCGAATATCGGTTTCATGTCGGCGTATTCGGGACGCACGACATCGAAATACTTTCTCCCCTCGATCAGTCTGTTTTCCAACGGGACGTCTGTCTTAGGTATGTCAATCCTCCGTGAATTGGCCGGGTCATCCGGGTCGCCCAGCTTCTGCAGGGCCATCTGTCCTTTGCGCGAGAGGAACCAGTTGATAAAGACTTTTGCCGCGTTGGGATGAGGGGCGTGGTTGAGTAGGCTAAGCGAGCCCCCTCCCGTAGAGAAACTCCCTCCTTCTTTCCAGCCACTGGTATCAAAGTCATCCACAGGCAGTCCTTGATTCTTGGCCTGGAGGGAATCTTTACACCCCATGCAGAGGGCAAACTTTCCCTGTGCCAGCCAGTCGGTCATCTGAGGAAAATTTCTGCTGAAGGTGATATCCATGCTGCCGAAAAAACGCTTAATAAACTCGGGACCCAGCTCGGGGTGAAAGTAGAGGAACTGCATCGTGGCTCCAAGACCCGTGTCTCGCGGATCCAGCGAAACGATTTTGCCTCTCCACTTCGGATTGAGAAGGTCCCAGTGGGACTTGAACTCCTTGGAATTCACAAGCTTCGCATTGAAGGAAAGCTGAGCCGAGCTTGGGTTCGCCAGATAAGCAAAGATATATTTGCTGTCCGGATCTGCGTAGCGGTGCTCGCCGCCATACCACTTCGATGGATCGACGACCTCTGGAAGAATCAGCGCGGGCTTGATCGGATCCAGCGCCTTGCCTTTGTAAAGAACATTGAAATTTCCGTTGGCGCCCCCGCTGTAGACGTCGGCGATGAATTTGTCCGCCCTCCTTTCGGT
>VBLN01000390.1 GCA_005878685.1 Deltaproteobacteria bacterium
CTGACGGACGAAGAGCTCCTTCAGATGCGGATTTGCGACCTGAAGCTGCAAATCTCCGGAAGCGAGCTCCAGTCGCGCATAGAGACCTTCCTTCGCGAGCTGGAGGAAAAGAGGATTTCCTTCAAGCCTCTCTGTTATCTTGGAGACGAGTGGTTCTGTCCCGATGGCGCCGCCACCATCGCCATACCGTTTTACCTCGCGCATCCACGGCTGAAAAGGCTGGAGGAGAAGATGATGATGGAAGTGGAAGGGGGAACAGAGGCGTGGTGTATGCGTCTGCTCCGCCACGAGATGGGGCACGTGTTGAATCACGCCTACCTGCTCGCGAAAGATCGCCAATGGCAGAAAATTTTCGGACCGCCATCGCTGGAATATTCCGAGAGCTTCCGTGCGCGACCTTATAGCAAACGATTCGTTCGACACCTCGATGGCTGGTACGCGCAGAGCCACCCCGAGGAGGACTTTGCCGAAACGGTGGCTATCTGGCTTACGCCGGCATTGGAATGGAAGCAGCAGTATCGAGGCTGGAAGGCACTGGAAAAGCTCGAATACGTGGACGAGTTGATGGGCAAACTCGCCGGTCAACCACCGCTGGTCTTGTTGAAAAGTAGAATGAGCGTGGCGTCGCGACTCCGTTCGCGCCTAGAGGCCTACTATAAAAGACGTCGGCGGCTGTACGCGCAGGATTTTCCGGATTTTTTCGACGCGGACCTGCGAAAACTCTTTGCCGACTCTGCCGCCGCGCCCAATGCTGAGCGGGCTTCCGCCTTCTTGAGACGAAGCAGAAAATCTATCCTCGATGCCGTATCGGCCTGGACCGGCGAGCCGAAATTCACAGTGGATCGGCTTCTGCGCGGTTTGACGGACCGCTGCGCGGCGTTGGATTTGAGGCTCCGATCCGATGCCGCTGGCCTGGAGATCGCGGCCTATCTGGCGACGCTGGCCTCTCATTACCGCTTGACCGGAAAGTTTAAGTAGTCGAAGAGATCCTTGGTCATGGCCGCAGCGAGGCGAAAACATAAAGTCTTGGTGCTGTGCGATTCGGCAGGGACGCCGCCGGCGGATCAGGACTTCAGCCGCGAACTTAAGACCGAGGACTGGGCCGCGGAGGCGCATGTCATCGACGCGCTCAAGCGGCTCGGCCATGAGGTGCGAATGCTCGGTGTCTATGAGGACCCGAGCCTGATCATCGACGAGGTCAAGGCCCATCCTCCCGATGTGGTCTTTAACCTCACCGAGCATTTTAACGACCGTTCGGCGCACGACCGAAATGTGGCCGGGCTTCTGGAGATGCTGGATGTTTGTCATACGGGCTCAGGTCCCATAGGACTCACCCTTTGCAAGAACAAGGGGATGGCGAAGGAGATTCTCGCCTACCATCGCATTCGAGTGCCGGACGCTGCGGTCTTCCCGCCGGGATCGGCCGTCAAGCGGCCCAAGCGACTTACTTTTCCTCTTTTTATCAAACCCGTCAACGAGGAAGCATCGTACGGAATTTCCCAGGACTCCTTCGTCGAGAACGACCAGGCCTTCGAAGAGCGAGTCCGTTTTATCCAGGAGCGGATGAACCAGGAAGCCTTGGCCGAGGAATATATCGACGGCCGAGAGCTTTACGTCAGCGTGATGGGAAACAGAAAGCTGCAGGTCTTTCCGATTCGCGAGGTGATTTTTGCGGAAGTGCCTGAGGGCAGGCCGCGCTTTTCCACCTTCAAGGCGAAATGGGACGACGCCTATCGCAAGCGTTGGGGAATTCAGAACATCTTCGCCGAGCCTCTTCCCGACGGGATGGCTCAACGCATCGCGAGGATCTGCAAAAAGGTGTACCGGGTGCTACGCATAAGAGGGTACGGCAGGATCGACCTGCGAGTAACGCCCCAAGAAGAGATCGTGATCCTCGAGGCCAACCCCAATCCCAATCTGGACCGCGACGATGAGTTTGCCCAATCCGCGATGAAGGCCGGGCTGAGTTATGAGCACTTGATCCAGCGGATTTTGCGCCTGGCGCTTTCGGATCGCTGCTGATGAGTGCCCGCGGCAGGGGCCCTTGTTTGGAACGGACTATTGGGAGAGAATGTCTTTCGGAAGTTTATGAGTGAAGTTGTCTATAAAGAATTCCGTAAAGAGGAGATGGAGTTTCACTTCAATCCCAGGGTGTCGTCGCCGGATTATCCCCACTGGGCTGAGGAGAGAAGGAAAGCAAGTCAAAGAGTGCGCGGAACCCTGAGATCGTGGCTCAACGTCCCGTACGGCACCTCACCGCGGGAGGTGATGGATATTTTTCCGGCGAATAAGGCGTGCGCTCCGGTATTCGTCCATATCCATGGAGGCTATTGGCGCGGCGGGAGCAAGGACGACAATTGCCATTTCGCGGAGCTTTTTACGGAGGCTGGCGTGGCCGTGGTGCTTTTGGAATATGATCTCTGCCCGGCTGTGACCGTCACCGAAATCGTCCGGCAGTGGCGCTCTGCCATCGCCTGGGTCTATCGACATATTTCGGAATATGGAGGCGACCCGGAGAAGCTGTACATTTCCGGTTTGTCCGCCGGAGGCCATCTCGTAGCCATGGCCCTTGCCCACGACTGGGAGGCAGAAGGGCTTCGGCACCAAATTATCAAGTCTACGACCTCGATGCCGTTCTACACGTGAGCGTCAATAGGGAGATCCGACTGAATCCACAGAGCGCGCGGGAAAACAGCCCCTTCCTTCATCCGCCTCTTCCGTACGCCCCTCTAATCATCGCCGTCGGTGGAAGCGAGCCCAGGGGCTGGAAACAAATGTCAGAAGAATTCTTTAAGGTTTGCCGGAAGCGGGGCCTAAAGTGCGAGTACCTCGAGATCCCCGCCGCCGACCATTACTCGCTTGCGTCGCTCCTGGCGGACCCCGATAGCTCTCTCACCCGCGCTATCTTCCAACAAATGGGCTTGCCGCCCCCTGGCTAGGCGTTGACTGCTCCCGTTCCACGGCAGTCTGACAGTGGATAGACATGGCAGTGAAACCGGGCTAATAGTGGGCTCGGGGAGAAGACGTTGATGCGCTACTGTATGCCGCCGGACCCCAACACGAGAACAGCCAGTTTTGTTGCCCCGGCTAATGCGTGCGACACACATTTTCATATTTTCGGCCCTCCGGAAGAATTTTCTTTTGCGCCGACGCGGCAGTACTCGCCGCCTGCTGCCCCGCTGGAACATTATCTCAACATAACGACGGGCATCGGCATCGAACGGGGTGTGGTGGTCCAGCCGAGCGTCCATGGTCTGGACAACTCCGTGACGTTAAATGCCATAGAGAGATCGAGCGGGCGCTTTCGTGGTGTTGCGCGCGTTGATGACAAGACCAGCCGAAGCGAGCTTCAACGGTTGCATGAAGGGGGCATGCGCGGGTGCCGCTTCAATCTGCTCAACAGGCCTCGGGGCAACGTGGCGCTCGACGTCTTTGACCGGGTCGTGGAGCGCGTCGTGGAATTCGGTTGGTCGATTGACCTGCATATTGATCCG
>VBLN01000391.1 GCA_005878685.1 Deltaproteobacteria bacterium
CTTCTGTCTCTATCTCTGTCTCTGTCCAAATTTACCCTCTCAGACTCCCGGCACGGCGACCCGAAGGATCAACATAGAAGCCATACCTGCGAGCACCGAAGCAACCACCTTCCAATTGAACTGGCGATGCGCTTCGGGCAGCAAATCCCCGGCCCCGATGTAAATAAAGTCTCCAGCGATGAACGCCAGCATCTTCTGCTGAAACTGGGGAGGGAAAAAAGCGGCGAGCAGGGCTCCAACAGGATAGAGCAAGCCAGCGAGTATCAAGGCGAGCAAAATTCCACCAGGGCTCCACTTCGCCTCACGCATAATAAGCGCCGAGGTCATTCCCTGCGGAATTTCATGGAAGACCACAGCCAAGGTGATCGTCAATCCGAGAAACGGATCGATGAGATAGCCGACCGTTATCCCGGCGCCGTCAACGACGTTGTCGAGGGCCATCCCCAAGACCGCTACGGGACCGATGTGATGCGTGTGACACTCCGCCTCGCCACAGGCATGAATCATGACCAGCTTTTCCAACACGTAAAACGAAACAAAACCTAAGGCCAAGAAGGTGGCATCCGATTTCAAGTCAGTCTGGGGAAGGATGTCGAAAAAAGTCACGGCCAGCAATACGCCCGCCGCAAAGGCGATAACGTAACGGGGCTGGACTTTGTCCCCTTGGACTCTCAGGGCGAACCACCCGGACAAAAGGTCGCAGGAGCCTGCTATGACCGCATAGAGGTATACCATCGCCTTTCCTTGCAACGCCTTCGATTTTGGTCTTACCGGTAACTGATTAAAAACTGAAGGGGCTACAGCCGACGGATCGCCCGGGAGCCCTCTTCCAGAGCCAACGCGGAAAGCCCGTTAAACTCGGAGCCAAACCGGGTTCAAAACCGGGTCTAATATCTAATAGCCTAAAACAGTCCAGGGAAGCAAGAAAGCGTACTTAGCGCGAGGCGGGGCTTGCCAGTCACCGAGTTGACCTAACAGCACTTTATCGAATACTCTCCGTCTTTAAATAGCGATTCGAGATCAGTCAAGACTTCCCGGAGATACTCTCTGATTTGCCAAAGGTTGGCTGCGACTGCTTATCTGAGCGAATGGCGGTTCACGATTGCCGGAGCTAAAAGCAGATTCCTAACCATGGAGGATACTTTATTGCAGGCTATCGGCAGATGACCTATGCGACCATCTGGCAAGACCTGTCCTGCGCGTTGACCCTTAGTAAGTACTTGCCGACCCGAGTGAGCGAAGAACCGTGCCCAGGAGTAGACAAGTGAAAACCAGGAACTCACACCTCACAGATTCGCCCAGTAGAATAGAGCCCCGATCTCTCGTGGAGCGGAGCCTGCGGAGACTGCCAGGTCTGATCACGCTAAGCGCGGTCATCTGTGTAACGATCCTAGCGAATTTACACAGCTCCTGGACGCCGTTTCCCTGGTTGACCGGAATCGCTATCTGGGCATACTACTTTTGGCCCGACCGGGTCGAAATGTCCCCGTCTCTTCCCAAGCCGACGCCGTTTCCTTACGCTCAATTCTTATTCGTGCTGACAGCGGCTGCCGCGCTGCGCTTGTACAAACTCGGCGAGTTTCCCCTAGGTCCCTACGTGGACGAAATACTAACCCTCAACCACAGCCTCGACCTCCTCCATCAACCTTTCGACCTCTTCGGTCATACACCTCTTGTCTCGGAGGGCTGGGTCGAGACTGCCAATCTCTACTTATATTTCAATCTGCTAATCCTCAAATTGTTCGGGGTCAGTTATTGGAGCATGAAACTGCTGTCGGTGATACCCGGGATCATCGCTTGTGGCGCCGTCTTCCTCGTCAGCCAGCTCCTTTTCGACAGGCGTGCCGCTCTCTGGACCGCTCTCCTTTTCACGTTCGCCCATTGGCCCGTTCGGCTCAGTCGGTACGGTTGGGATGTCTCGTTTATGGTCATGGCGTTTTCGCTGACGATATGGTTGCTGCTGTTCGCTATGCAGCGTGGCCGGCCGCTCTATGCTTATTTCTCGGGGATGACCGCTGGTCTTTGTCTTTACAGTTATCTGGGATCCCGAATCTGTCTGCTTTCCTTGCTGAGCTTTTTACTTTTCGAGTGGATGTTCAGGCGCGACCGATGGATCTTCAGGCAAGGGATCGCTTTTGCAACTGGGACGGCGACGGTAGCGTACCCCCTTCTCTGTTACTACCTCTTCAAGCCCAGTGCCCTCTGGGTAAGAACCGCGGAATTGAGCGTTTTCAATAGCGACCAGCCAGCTCTGGTTATCGTTAATAATATCTGGCGACATGCTCTTATGTTTCATACGCTCGGCGGCACATACGCCCGCGATAACTTTCCCGGCCTGCCAATGATGGACCCCCTGCCCGGTCTACTATTCATTGCGGGATTGGCCGCCCTGGTTTGGAGCGCCAACACCTCGTTGGCGCGGCTGATCGGTTGCGCCTTGGTATTGAATTTTGCCGGCGGCGTATTTTCTATCAGCCAGGAGGGCGCCCCCTATGTCTACCGAACAGCCGCGGTCATGACTCCTGCGTTCCTGATCGTGGGACTGGGCTTGCAGTGGTTGATGCAGCAGGTCGAGCCTCTGGCCAAGGGACACCTATCGCTCCGGAATGTCCGGATTCTGACATCGTCCGTACTGCTGCTGACGATTATTCTGAACCTCTATCTCTATTTCGGCTTGGAGCCAAAAAATACCGCCGCCATGCGC
>VBLN01000392.1 GCA_005878685.1 Deltaproteobacteria bacterium
CCCTCTATCGGCTCTACGTCAAGGAGGCGGGGGCAGCCGTCACGGAGGAGCGCACCCGAATCGCCTGCGAAATTCACGACGGCCTGGTTCAGAACCTGGCGGGGGTCAATTTCAAATTGGATCACTGCCATGAACTCATCCGGAAAGATCCGAAGGCCTGTCAGGCCGTGCTCCGTGAGACCAAAGCCCACCTAAAGATGGCGATCCAGGAAGCCCGACAAGTCATTTTTAATCTGCGTCCGGTCCAATACGACAAATTGGAGTTGATTCCGGCGCTGACGAATTATCTGAAGTCATACGAAACGCAATATCACATCAAGACCGCCTTTTCGATGGCCGGCAATGAGAAGATGTTGTTCCCGAAAACCAAGATCTTCCTCTTCCGCATTATCCAGGAAGCGCTCAGCAACGTCCAAAAACACGCCAAGGCGGACCGTGTCGCGGTTCAGCTAGAGATCGGCCACGAGGTGCTGACCGCCACCATCACGGACACAGGGGTGGGGTTTGAAGTGGAGGGTATCTCGCGGGACCCTGGGAAGTGGGATCACTTCGGATTGCGGAGCATTGTCGAACGTGCACGATTAGTTGGCGGCGAGGCCAAGATCGATTCAAAGAAGGGCCGCGGCACAAAGATCGTGATCGAGGTGCCGCTCACCAAGAAGGAGGCCGCGCGAGATGGAACGAATTAAAGTGCTCATCGCAGACGATCACCGGGTCGTGCGAGAAGGGTTGGCCGCCATCCTCAAGACCAAGGAAGACATCCAAGTGATAGGGGAAGCGCAAGATGGGCTGGAGGCTGTCGAAAAAGCCAGATCGCTTCTGCCGGACGTCATTCTGATGGACGTCAGCATGCCCAGAATGGGAGGGGTGGAAGCCACGAGACAGGTCAAACGAGAGTTTCCGCACATGGGTATTGTCGCGCTGACGATGTACGAGGAGCAGCAATACATCTTCGATCTGGTACGTGCCGGCGCGACTGGATACCTCCTGAAAGACACCGACTCGGCTCAGATTGTGGCAGCGATTCGAGCCATCTACCGCGGAGAGTCGCTCATTCATCCGTCGGTGGCAAGCAAGATTCTGGCGGAATTTTCTCTGCTGGCGCAGAAAAAAGGCAAGAAGCCTTCATGGGTCGAGCACGACTTGACCGAACGCGAGATTACCGTGCTGCGGTTGGTGGCGGACGGGAAGACCAACAAGGAGATCGCCAACAGCTTGGACCTGAGCGAGAAAACCGTCAAGAACCACGTCCGGAACATCTTTCACAAGCTGCAGGTCTATGACCGGACCCAAGCAGCAATCCTGGCAATCCGCAAGGGATTGATCGAGTTGGAGCCCCCTCCGTCGCGCTAGGCGTACCCGGCCCCCATCTGGATCTCAGTAATAGACCCGTGAAAAAGACACATGTGTTTTGTTTTTGCCACGATTCCTGAATATGCCACCATCTTTATTTGTTCTGTAAATTTAAAGACTTGTAAGACAATTTCTACTTATGGGTCCTTGGTATGCTAATTGCTCACCTCCTCTACGCTGAGTAACGAGAGGAGATTTCTTGCGCCAGCAACAGTCATTAGGACAGTCAATTTCCTGCTCGGGAATCGGCCTCCACACTGGACTCCCGGTCACCCTTACGCTTCGCCCAGCGCCACCGGACACCGGCATCGTATTTGTTCGGCATGGGGAAGGCGAGCGGGTTTCACTTGGCGCCCTGGTCCAAAACCTCGTTCCGACAGAGCTCTGCACTGCTATCAGCCGTAACGGGACCTCTGTCAAGACCATCGAGCATGTGTTGGCGGCATTGGTGGGCCTAGAGGTTGACAATGTGTTCGTTGAACTGGACGCCGAGGAGGTCCCGGCCATGGACGGAAGTTCTAGTCCGTTCGTGCGCCTCATCAAGGCCGCAGGGGTCGTCCCGCAGGAGCGGCGGCAGCCTTTCTTGATGATTACCCAGCCGATCGAGGTTGTGGATGGGGACCGGCGGGTGATTATTGAACCCTCTTCCCACCCCCGCATCACCTATTCGATCCAGTACGATCACCCCCTGATCAAGAAGCAGACCTATGTCTATGATTGCTCGGTCTCCGCATTCGAACAGGACATTGCGGACGCGCGGACCTTCGGGTTTCTTCAGGAGGTGGAAGCCCTCTGGTCAAGAGGCCTGGGGAAAGGGGGATCGCTTGAAAATACGATCGTGCTCTCTGACCGCGAAGTCCTCAACCAGTCCGGTCTGCGGTTTCCCGATGAGTTCGTCAGGCACAAAACCCTCGACCTCATCGGCGACCTTGCTCTGCTTGGAGTTCCGTTCATCGGACACTTGATCGCCGATCGTTCCGGACATGCACTCCACACACAATTGGTGGAGGAGATCCTGGAGCAGCCGGACAAATGGGTATTGCTCAACCGTAGCGAGCAACCGGTTTCTCTGGAGTCCCAACCCGCGCTCAGCGCTTCCCGATCTATCCAGAATATCCCCCTGCAAGCGTCCTCCACGTTTTAACGCATCTCTCGTTTCTCAACCCAACAGTTGGTTTTGGTCGGCTTGAGAGCCGGAGTCTCTCTCTTTGCAGATGTGAGGAGGGCAGAAAGGACGCCGGGGGCAAGTGGCCTTACCCCCGGCGGTGTAGCAGGAAGTGGCTTACTTCTTCTTCTTCTTCGCCGCTTTCTTCGCCAAGACTCTCACCTCCTTCCGCACAACAGGCTCACGCTATCACTGGGATGAACCACACCGCTTCGATCAGCGTTTCTTCCAGAGCTTCAAAGGCATTAAGGCCCACTCTCTGGAAACGTTTGTCTCTCTTGAGGGAGATCTCTCTACGCGGGTCGGGAACGTCCATGCCCAGAAGGGGACTGGCCCCCTTCTCGTCGGTGAGGATTTGGCTGGAAAGGCTGGCGAGTTTCGCGTTGTCGATTTCAACGCGGTAAAGAATTCCGGCGAGTTCTAAATACTTTTTAATGGTGGAAATTTCCTCTTCCAACCGCTTCCGTTTTTTCTCCAGCTTTTGAAGACGGTTCTTCTACGCGCTGATCCGCTGGTCAAGCCCGACGACAATATCTTTCAGCTCTTCTACAAGCAAGACCTCTTGAGTGCATGCTTGCTTTGTAGCAAAGCTTCTGAGTCTTGTCAACCAAGAATTTGCCG
>VBLN01000054.1:0-1437 GCA_005878685.1 Deltaproteobacteria bacterium
AGATCTATCCGGGGATCGAGAACGAGCTTCTCAGCGGGGCGATCGATTGCCACATCCATGCCTACCCCGACTTCGTCCACCGCTCACAGGACATGATCGGGATCGCGATCGAAGCGTCCAAAGCAGGAATGCGCGCCCTGGCTTTCAAGGATCACTGGAATATCAGCTGCAACGCGGCTTATCTGGCGCAGCGCCACATCGACTATTTGGTCGAAAAAGGCGAGCTGCAACATCGGGTTGAAATTTACGGCGGCGCGGGGACCTGCCACGGGATGAACGTCGAATATATTCGGGTGGCCCTTCAGTATCCGAACTTCAAAATGATTTGGTTTCCCACTTTCACATCGCTCGGATTTTGGCGTGGCGCCGGCCATCCGGAAAAGGGCGGCGTGAGGTTAGTAGCGGAAGATGGAAAGGTATTGCCCGAAGTCGTCAAGATCATGGAACTGGCCGCGGAGAAAAAGGTCGGGCTCGGCTTCGGTCACACCGACTTTCAGGAACTGATGCCGCTAGCAAGAAAAGCTAAAGAAATCGGTATAAGAGCGACATTAGATCATCCTTTACTTGAGCTCAATAAACTGCTGCTCGATGAGATGAAACAGCTCGCGGACCTCGGCATTTACGTGGGCACCTACTGCCAGCCGATGATTCCGAGCCTCTACCAGCCGGTCGCAGATCCGATGGAGACGATTCGTACGATCCAAGAGATCGGTCCTGAGCGTTGTATCATCGGCAGCGATTTCGGCCAGGTGCTGCACATGGACGCGATCGACGGGATGCGGGTCTTTATTCGCGCCCTGCTTGGCTTCGGGATCAAGCCAGAGCAAATCAAGTTGATGCTCAAAGACAATCCGGCGAGGCTCATGTGGCTTGATGGGTAGACAAAGGAATCCGTTGGCGGAGAAAAAATTTCGGATTATGAGGTGAGCCCATGGGGATAGTTGAGACGATTGGTGAAACAGCGGGGCAGGTCTGGGAATTTTTGAAGCAGCATGGCAGGTGCAGTCTAAACGCTGTAAAACTTGGGGTCCCGGCCACAAAATCCCAAGTCGACATGGCTATAGGGTGGCTTGCTCGCGAAGGCAAGATAGATTTAAGCCAAGAAAAGCGATCGCTTCAGATTTGGTTGAAAGAAGGGTAGCGCACCAGCAAGTGCCGGGCCGGGCGCTCATTGATAAGCATGAACGTTGCGCTCGGCTTGCTCTCATCATAGACTCTTTAAAAGCTGAATCCACTCCAGGAGGTTCGTTATGAGGATTCTCCATACCATGATACGGGTCAACGATCTGGAGGAGTCGCTGAAGTTTTACTGTGACGTTTTAGGAATGAAGCTTCTGCGGAAGAAAGACTATGATTCGGGTCGCTTTACCTTAGCTTTCGTCGGGTACGGGGCTGAATCCGAAGGCGCCGTTCTTGAGTTGACCTATAATTGGGATA
>VBLN01000054.1:1452-3036 GCA_005878685.1 Deltaproteobacteria bacterium
ATATTTACAAAACTTGCGTGGAGCTAAAAAGTAGGGGGGCGAAGATCGTGCGCGAGCCGGGACCCATGAAACACGGCGGCTCAGAGATCGCCTTCATCGAAGACCCAAACGGTTACAAAATAGAGTTGATCGATTTAAAAACGAGATCTCAACGTTGAATCTCTCCACGGAAATCAAAGAAAAGCAGCGCGTGCTCAAAAAAGTGAATCTGTAGTGACTGTCTGCACGATCCCGCGGAGTTGGGGATAGGCCTCGACTAGACCTCTCGGTACGGCCGCAAGAGACCCTTGCGCAAGTTCATGCTTCAGCATCAGAGCGTTCGCCAGAGCTTGTCCTCGAGCATGGTTATTGAAAAAGACGTAAGTCTTCTGCGTCGGCGATGCTTGCATGAGTCGCTGAATCTTATCACCGAAGAGCCGGATCTCGTCAGGTCCGTAAAAATAATCGTATCTTTCCCAGGCCTCGCCGTGCCGCCACCACTTCTCGTTGTTGCGACCATGGAGGCGAAGATAGAAAATCTTTCCTACGGGTTCGAATTCCTGCCTCACAGATGAGGCAAATTTGGGCTCGTCGATGACCGCCCACGTGGCGCCCAGTGAATCCACCAGGGTCTTTATCTCCGTGCTTTTTTCGCTCCAGCTCCAATGGCGCAACTCAACCGCCTTAGCGTATCCCTCGAAGGCGCTCAGAGTCCAATGCAGTCTCTCGACATTCTCCTTTGTGCAATGAAAGCTCGCTGGATACTGAAAAAGTAAGATGCCGAGCTTGCTGCTATCGGCCAGAGCGCCGATGCTCCGCTTAAAGAGGTCCACGTCCGCCTGCGTCGGTTTATCCCATTTTTGCTCTCTTTGGCCTGCCTCTTGGCCGAGCCTCAGCGGATGGGTGAATTTCTGCCAAGCCTTGATGGCGAACTCGAAATCAGGAGGCGTTTTTCTCGCCCATAAGTCGGCCATGCTGAGCGCAGGCGGCCTGTAGAAGGTAGTGTTGACCTCTACGGTGTTGAAGAGGGAAGAGTAGAATTCAAGTTGATCGAACTTCCTCCCCTTAGTCGCGGGATAAAAAACACCAGACCAACCTTTGGGCGGGGGTCCGGGATAGGAGTAGCCGGAGGTGCCGATTCTCACCTCCCGATTCAAATCCGGCTTTGTCATGCGATTATAATTCCCAGAAAAAGGGAGCAAGGATCAAGAGTCCACGGTGTGCCCGATAAAAGGTTCTGACGAATCTCGTGATTTGCAACCTCACCCGATTTCATTTAGGATAAATTTTGTCGCGATTCAAGTTCAAGGGTCGATATCGATAAGGGGGGCGAAAGTCGCTATGGCGACAATGATTACAAGCGATTGCATCAACTGCGGCGCCTGCGAACCCGAGTGCCCGAATAATGCTATTTCCCAAGGCGAGGAAATCTATGTCATCGACCCGTTGCTCTGCACGGAGTGTGTCGGTTTCCACGACTACGAGGCCTGCGCGGCGGTTTGCCCCGTAGACTGCTGCGTGACCGATCCCAACAACGTAGAGAGCGAAGATGCCCTGATTTCCCGCGCCCGCGCCTTGCATCAAGACACTCAGTTCGGAGAAGTC
>VBLN01000054.1:3111-13136 GCA_005878685.1 Deltaproteobacteria bacterium
GACGGAATCCCCTACGGCAGCAGCCGCCGTTGCGCCTTCCAGGGCCGTGCCCGTGATCGAACAGCCCGCACTCCCGATGGACGGAGAGGAAGCTTCCGCCGCTTTTCCGGAGCTGCCTAACATGGAGGAGTGGGAGGTTCCCGTCCGCTGCTTCAAGTGCGGCGAGAGCTATGGGACTCCGGCCAAGCACTTCGCGATCGGCAATGTTCTTTGGTGTCCCCATTGTTATAAGTCCGTGGTCGTGAAAGACGATTTGAATTTTCGCGTCCGCACGACGCTGAGAGAATTCTACGAAAGATGGAACAAGAACCTGACCGAATTCCGCAGCAAACGGGAGAAAGAGCTAAGAGAATTTCATGAGAAACGGGAGCGGGAGCTGAAAGATTTTGAGTCGTACCAGCAGAGGGAATTGGAAAAGGTCAAAGCTCAACTCCAGACCATCAGTGAATCGTATGATGCGCCCGGAAGGCCAGGTAAACACAGGTCGCTCTTCAGCTGGGGCTGATCGTCATCTCTGGGATGCTCAATCCTTGGCTCCACCTGACCGCCCTGGTCATCTACCTTGGCTCCCTGACAAGTCTCTGGCTCATATTGCTACCCGCGCTTGGTATAATTAAGAGTCATGAAGAGCGTCTTCTCTTGCTGGCGCGCAGCCTGAAGCTCTATAATCCTTTGCAAATCGGCGTGCTCGGAGTGTTAGTCCTTTCGGGGGCCTTCCAAATCACCGAGCTGAAGTCGGTGTATAGAGAGTTCTTTATTAAAGAGTTGGGGATGACGCTGGGATGGAAGCTGGTGGTTTCCTTCGTTCTTATTCTGCTTAGCACCTATCAGTCCATGGGCTTGGCGCACCGTTTTGTGAGACGGTATGAAGGAGGGGATGGCTTTTCGGCTGAAGAGTTCCGATCTCTCTCGCAATGCCTCCGGATCTCCACGCTGCTTATTCTGCCCCTTGCGCTCATCGCTGTCTGGCTTGGGTTGCGGTTGCGCGGGGGATGAAGAGAGCTGTTGAAAAAATGTCGCAAGTTTGACAAGAAGGGGGAGTAAGGATACATGGACAGGGTTTACGCAAGCGGCACCCTAAGCACAGGGAATGAGGGAGCACCGGTATGGCAAGGGCTAGAAAAAAATCCGTAGGACGTCCCGCCAAGCGCAAAAATCACAGTTTCATGGATGACGCTCCCCCGGAAGATCAAGACGAGGGGCTGCCCAGCGATGAGGCGGGGAGGTTGAAGATCAAGAAAAATTACGAGGAACTCCTTGGGATCCGGGTCGAGAAGCTCAAGGGCCGGGTGCTAAACCGGGAAAAGATTAACAAAAGCATCGACGGCATCTATTTCGTCTGCGCCGGGTGCAAGAAGGTCTGCCATAATCTCGACGAAGGGTTGGTTGAAGACCCGCAAACGCAGCTCAATCTTTGCAGCGCATGTGCTAAGGAAAAGGGGATAAGGAGCACGGCAGCTTAACAGACCAACAAACGGTGGACTTTTTCCAACAGTCTGTTAAAGGTTAATCCTCAGCCGTTCCAGTATCCGTTTCAGCTTCTCGGGCAACGGACTCTCAATCGCCACTTCCTCGCCGCTCTCGGGATGGCGAAACCCAAGGTAAAAGGCGTGCAAAAACTGGTGTCCGAGACCGAACGGATCGGGTCTCTTTTCCGCGTAAAGCGAATCTCCGACAAGCGGATGGCCCAGCGCTTTCAAGTGGACCCGGATCTGATGCGTGACTCCGGTCTCTAGGGCCACTTCAAGCAGGCTGAACTCTTCGGCGTACGCCAAAACATGAAATCGAGTTACAGCCTTCCATATTTTGCTCTGATCCAATTTTTCACCCCGCTTTACAACCATCGCCGGCTTCATCTTTCTTCGATCCTGGGGATCATGGATGAGGGGATAGGTGATGACCCCTTCGCGCTTAGGGGTCCCCCAAACTAGCGCCCAGTATCTTTTTTTGCTGAGGCCGCGGCGAAACTGGAAGCGCAGCTTTTCGAATGTGGTCTGGTCTTTTGCCACGAGCACGATCCCGGAGGTGCCCTGGTCGATTCGGTGAACCAGTCCCGGCTCCCAGGCACTCTTTCCGACAGCATGAAGAGAAGGCCGGATAGCGAGTAAAAAATTTACCAGACTATTCCTCTCCCGCCCGGAAAATCCATGCGTCGCCATATCTGCCGGCTTATCAACCGCTAAAACAAAGTCATCTTCGAAAAGTATGGGTACGTAAGCGCTGGTCTCAGGTGACGGGCCTGGAAACAACCAATGCTCTGGTCCTCTCAGAGCAAGGATATCTCCTTCGAAGAGCCTGTCGCCCTTTTTCCCGGGTCGGTTGTTGATCCAGAAGGCCCTCTCTTCAATCGCCCTTCGGCTCTCTCGCACAGAGAGGT
Organism: Deltaproteobacteria bacterium; assembly: GCA_005878685.1. Taxonomy (GTDB): domain Bacteria; phylum Desulfobacterota; class Binatia; order UBA9968; family UBA9968; genus DP-36. Next base: position 5,489 of record VBLN01000054.1, read on the forward strand.
GGGGCAAACACCGGCGCACGAAGAGATCGAGCCGAATGGCCTCTTGTCCGGGCGGAACCGTCCAGGATTTAACCGACGGAGGCGACTCTTGATCGGGCGGAGACCTTTTCATAAGATGTCATACTTTCCAAGCGAGACCTACGCATGAAGTTCCCAGGCTATGCCGTCATTATAGCAGGTGGTCGAGGAACACGCTTCTGGCCTCTGAGCCGCGCCCGTCGACCAAAGCAGCTTCTCAAGCTGTTCAGTAAAAACAGCATGATACGGGAAACTGCGGATCGTATTCTCCCTCTTTTCGGCCCGGCGCGAACACTCGTCGTCACAGTCGCGGACCAACACGCCGCGGTTCGAAAAGAGCTCCCGATGCTGCCCAAAGCCAATTTTCTGGCGGAGCCAGAGGGGAAAAACACTGCGCCTTGCATTGGCCTGGCTGCGATTGAACTCTCAAGGCGAGATCCTAACGCGATTATGGTTATCCTGCCAGCCGATCACTGGATCTCCGATCCCAAATCCTTCCAAAGGACGCTCCGGATGGCAGTGCAGTTGGCACAGGAGGAAAATGGTCTGGTCACCATCGGCATTCGGCCCAACTATCCGGAGACTGGCTACGGCTACATCGTCAAGGGACAAGAAATCGATCGAGCAGAGAAAATTCCGTGCTACCGGGTGCGCGGATTCAAGGAGAAGCCGAGTTTAGAAACGGCCAGTGAATTGCTGCAATCGGGCTCTCTATGGAACAGTGGGATCTTTGTTTGGAAGGTCTCGACGTTTTTGGGATTGCTCCGCCGCTTTGCCCCTGAGATCTCTCAAGGTCTGGAGCAGATCGAAAAAAAATTGGCGCCTAAGGCGCTAGGAAATCTACCTCTCAAGCTCCGGCCTATTCTTCGAAGAGAATATAAAAAGATGCCCAACATCTCCATCGATTACGCCGTATTGGAAAAGGCTGGAGCGGAAGGCAAGGTCTTGACTCTGGAGGCTGACTTCGGCTGGAGCGATGTGGGCAACTGGGCGGCTGTCCACCGAATGTTTTCTCGCGACAATAGCGGCAATGGGGGAGTAGGGAAGTGGCTGGGATTTAAATCTCAGGGATGCTTGATCTATGCGCCGGATCGTCTGGTCGCGCTCTTGGGAATGGAAGACGTCTTTGTGGTGGATACGCCCGACGCTCTTGTGGTCGGCGATATGAAGCGATCTCAGGAAGTGCGGGAGTTAGTCGAGGAACTGGAACACAAGGATCATAGAAAATATACGACTAGATAAATTTCTCCGCCAGCCACCCCAACCCATAGCCGATTCCACAAGCAAGAATTCCTAAGAGAGTCGTCTCCAAGCCGGAGCGCAGAGGCTTCACCCTGGTCAGCCGGGTCTTGACTACGCCCGCGGTGAAAAGAAAAACTACTGAGAGCAGAATCGCGACCCAGATGGCGCTATAGGGATCGCCCATAAAAAAATAGGGAAGTATCGGCGGCACAGCGCCGCCGGCAAAGGACAAACCCATGGTCAGGGCAACCTTGGGCGGGTCATCCAAGTACTCGTCGAAGAGCCCAAGCTCCTCACGCTTCATGAAACGGAGCAGGATGTCCTTGTCTGAAGTGACGCGGTTGACGATCATCTCTTGCTCCGGCCGGGTGAAGCCCATTTGGCCGTAAATCTCCCGGATCTCCTGAGCCTCCTTTTCTGGCATCTTTTCGATCTCCCACTTCTCCCGCTCAATCTCCGAATGAAAAAATTCCCGCTGAGATTTCGTCGCCAGATAGGCTCCGAGCGCCATGGAGATCGCGCCTGCGACAATCTCAGCAGTCCCCGCCAGGAGGATGTAGCGGCCCTGCGCGATCGAGCCGGTTACCCCCGCAAGAAAGCCGATCGTTGTGACAAGGCCATCGTTCATGCCGAAGATCACCTCGCGGATGGCTCTCCCTCTTGGGGTGTGCCACTCTTCCACATGATGGTGCTGTGATTGATCCGCCATGCCGAGGGAAAAGTATCATCTCCACTTTGGAAAAGCCAATAGACACTGACATTGACTTCAAGGAACGGCTCTTTTATCTTGCCTTCATTTCCTGGGGAGAGGAGCGATGAGTCGAATGGTCTCAAGGGGGCCGCTGCGCGAAGGCGAAGCGGTGGTTTTTGTCGACAGGAAAGAGAGGGAATACCTAAAGCGATTGGAGAAAGGAAAGAAGTTCTCCATTCGCGGCGGCAGGATTCTCCTCGAGGAAGTGGTCGGTCGAGAGGAGGGGACTCTAGTGCAATCCTCTTTGAACGAGTCGTTCTTAGTCTTCCGGCCGACCCTAGCCCAACTCGTTCCCAACCTTCCCCGTATCGCTCAAGTCATTTACCCGAAAGATCTCGGTCCGATTCTTATTTGGGGAGATATCTTCCCCGGGGCAACCGTGATCGAAGCAGGCGTGGGACCCGGAGCGCTGACCATCTGCCTACTCAGAGCTGTAGGTCCCGAAGGGCGCCTCATCTCTTACGAGATACGCGAAGACTTCGCCCAGATGGCGCGAGACAACATCGGCTCCTATTATGGAAGCGCTGCGCATTGGACTCTGAAGATTGAAGATATCACTCAGCATCTGGAGGAGAGAGATGTGGATCGGATCCTGCTGGATCTGCCTGAGCCATGGCAGGTAACCGACAAGGCCTGGGAGGCGTTGCGCCCGGGCGGGGTGCTATTGAGCTATCTTCCGACGGTGATACAGGTGAAGAGTCTTGTGGATTCGCTCAGAGAGCACAGGGGCTTTGCCCGCATCGAGACGATGGAGAGCCTCATGCGCTTCTGGCATCTCAAGGGGCTGAGCGTGAGGCCTGAGCATCGGATGGTAGCGCACACAGGTTTCATCACCGTCGCCAGACGTCTGGCGGAAAAATAGGCGACGATGGAAAATAAAAGGGGCCTGGGTAGCCTAGAGCTTGAGGCGGCTTGAATGACGACCTGCATACAAGCAAAAAATGTCGGTCTAACGTTTCGCCCCAAGAATAGAGAGCCGGTCACTGCCCTCAACGATTTCTCGCTCGAAGTGGGTCAGGGGGAATTCGTCAGCATTGTCGGCCCTTCGGGATGCGGAAAAAGCACGTTCCTCAATATTCTCCTGGGGCTGATTAAACCTGACACAGGGCTGATGCAGCTCAATGGGGCGCGGATCACCGGCCCGGGTCAAGATAGGGCCATGGTGTTTCAAGAGTTCGGCTTGCTGCCGTGGAGGACGGTTCTCGCGAACGTCGAGTTGGGCCTGGAACTCAAAGGGGTTGAGTTCTCGATAAGACGGCATCGCGCCACAGAGCTCATCAATATGGCTGGGCTGGCGGGCTTCGAGAATCACTATCCACATGAGCTATCAGGCGGTATGAAGCAGAGGGTGGGATTGGCCAGGGCGCTGGCGACAGATCCCGAGGTGCTGCTCATGGACGAGCCGTTTGCCGCTCTCGACGCCCAGACGAGAGATCTGATGCAGGCCGAACTCCTGCAGGTCTGGGATCGCACCAAAAAAACGGTCATCTTTGTGACCCACAGCATCGAGGAGGCCGCCTATCTGTCTGACAGGGTCGTCATCATGAGCGCGCGACCCGGAAGAATCAAGCAGATTATCAAGGTCCAACTGCCTCGGCCGAGAGATTACGAAATGAGGCTCTCGCCCGAGTTCAACGACCTCAAGTCCAGGATCTGGGACGTCTTAAAAGAGGAATTGATCGATAAGAAGTAGCCATGAAAGTTAAAGAGTATTACGAGGAGCACCAAAGGGCGTTGCTAGGACTATCTTCTTTTATCTTTCTCGCGGCCGCCTGGGAGCTGCTTTTGACCTATGTCGTTCCTCTCAACCCATTCTTCTTCACCAAGCCATCGCTCATAGCCATTGCCTTCAAAGAACAAGCTTTGGGCGGCAATCTCTGGCATAATCTGGCCATCAGCAGCCGGGCGTTTATCTGGGGCTTCAGCTTTTCAGTCGTCATTGGCATACCTTTAGGCGCGGTCATGGGCTGGCGACGAAGGGTCGAGTATGCTCTTGATCCCTTTCTCACCGCGCTCTATGCAAGCCCACTGGTCGCTATAGCCCCTTTACTCATTGTCGTTTTCGGGGTTGGCCTCTTGGGGAAGGCCGTATTGGTTTTTCTGCTGGCCGTCTTCCCGTTCATCTTTAATACCTTCGCAGGCGTAAAGTCCGCTGATCCTCTGCTCATCAATGTGGTGAGGTCATTCGGAGGCAAAGAGAGAGATCTCTATTTAAAAGTTATTCTACCCAGCACGCTGCCTTATATCGCGGCTGGAACCAGGCTGGCGATCGGGCGGGGACTCGTCGGGATTATCGTAGGGGAGTTTTACGCCGCCTCCGAGGGGATAGGCTTCGCTATCTCACAGGCGGGCGACACCTACCGGTTGCCGGAGATGTTTGTCGGCATCATCGTCTTGTCTCTCGTAGCCGTGCTACTGACTGAAGTGATGCGCAAGCTGGAGATCACGCTCGCGCCATGGCGGGCAGGTGAGGAGATCCGGTGACGACGCTCAAGAGTTTCTATAACGAGAAAGAGCCATACATCCTGGGAATAGGCTTCATCGCCCTGCTGATCCTGATTTGGGAGAGCACTCCGCTGTGGCTCACCCTACCACGGGGCATGGCGCTCTTTTTTACCACGCCTTCAAAAATCGCCGGCGCGTTTTACCGACTTCTCATCAATGGCGAGATCGAGAAGCATTCCTATGTCAGCGCGGTTGCGTTCCTCGTAGGGCTCGGACTGTCCATTCTGGTCGGTTTGCCCTTGGGACTCGTTATGGGCAGGTCGAGAACGCTGGATGCGCTTTTGGATCCCTACGTTACTGCATTGAACGCGACTCCGCGCATCGTCTGGTTGCCGCTTCTCATCCTCTGGTTCGGCATCGGCATCTGGTCGAAGATCGTGATCGTCTTCGCCGGGGCGGTGTTCCCGATGCTGATCAACACCTATGTAGGCGTGAAGAACGTTGACAGGGTTTTGGTCAACGTGGTCAGGTCTTTCGGCGCCAATGAATGGCAGGTGATGAAGGTTGTGGTCCTTCCCAATTCGCTTCCTTACATCATTGCCGGTCTAAGGCTCGCCATCGGCAGGGCGATTCTTGGAGTGGTCGTGGGGGAGTTCTTCGGGTCGAGCAAAGGCTTGGGGTACATGATCGCGTCGGCGGCGACAAACTATAAGGTAGACGTCGTCTTCGTCGGTGTCGCCATCTTCATGGGCTTCTCTCTCATCTTAACCATGTCAGTCAAAAGTTTAGAATCCCGTCTCGCGACCTGGCGACCAGAAGCGACAAAGACTTTCTGAATGTACTTCTTTATCTCGATTCTGAAGAGTGCGGCCCTGTCGCTTCATCACGAAGGTCGAATCAACTCGAAGACCGGGTAGCGGTCAACCAACGGCACGAGGGCTTCAGGGGGCGAGTCGGCCGGCACCGGGAAATAGCGCTGGACAGTCCGCTTAAAACGTTCTAGATACGCCTTGAGAATCTCCGGCTTCTCCGCATCCGGCACTACCCGCAATCGAAACTCCAAACGAACTCTTCCCTTCTTGAGAGTCAGCTCCTTGTTGGCTAGAGCGTTGCGCACACATTGCGTGTAGCCTCGGCCTGCAACCAAGAAGAGCCGATTCTTGTAACTCAGGACATTGACCGGCGTCGAGCGGATCTCTCCGCTCTTCCGGCCCCGAACCTGCACCAGGTAATTGTGGGACAGACCAAAACCAAGGGCGACGAGCCAGCCGAAGAATCGATTAAAGGTGTGTTCAACTAGGGAGGGCTGCTTGAAGCTCGGTGCTTGCTGATCCAAGAAATTCCTCAGTCGAAAACCGCGCCGGAGTGCTTTACTGCACTATGCGGGGGAATATGGAGGCACTTTCCCGGCGTCTACTTCGCCGGCTTCCTCCCCATCTCCTTAAAGACTTCATTCAGCAAGCTGCGGTCGACAAACTGTTCGAGATCGGGCAACGGTTTTCCTTGGGGCCAGCCAAGTTCAGGGGTGGTTCTGGATTCGAACAGGTCGCGGATCATTTCGGGCGTCATCTCTGGACTGTATTTGTCATAGACCTGGTTGTAGATGCTCTCACTCACCTTCGGGTCGTTGATATCGAAGTACTTTTGAATGACCTCGATGGTACCCTTCTTGTTGGCCTTGACATAATCTTCGGCTTTAACCATAGCCCTGACAAATCTTTTTACCACATCCCGCTTTTCCTTTATGAAATCCTTGTGTGTCAGAAACGTGCCTCCCAACCTCGGAATATAATCGCCCGTTCTCAGCAGAACCTTCATGCCCTCCTTTTCAGCCCGGGCGGCATGAGGAAAGGAAAGCGAAGCTCCCTGAATGGACCGGTTGATGAGCGCCGCCACTCTATCGGTTTCTGCGGTAAAGGCGATGACCTTGTAGTCTCTGCCAGGCTGCATGCTGAAGAATTTTCCGAGCACAACCACGATCTCGGTATAAGCTGCCTGACCGGGCCGCTCTAGTCCTATGGTCTTGCCCTTCAAGTCCTCCACCCTTTTGATGTCGGGAGTGGTGGTGAGGGTCCACTGAGAGATGGATGATTCTCCGACGACGAAGACGAGCGGCGCTCCCTTCAGCATCGCCTCGGAGCCGCCGCCGGGAATGGGCACGAACTCGATCTCCCTGGCGATGGCCGCTCTCACAAGGACGCCTGCGGTTGTCGCGATGAACTCGGCATCCAGGCCTTCTCCTTTAAAGAAGCCTTTATCCAGGGCCACGTAGGAAGGTATATGAAAGCCGCTGCCTCCGACAGTCCGTCCGACTTTCACCTTGGTCATCTGAGCGGTCGCCGCTGAGACCTGAGTCATGAAACCGAGGGCAAATAGGGCAGCAAAAATAACGGTCCTCTTACGGATCGCCGTCATGGATAAGCTCCTTTCGCTCGATCAGAATGGCGTGAGCGCATATTTAGCGCAAAAGTTAGCGTTAAAGATAGCGAAACGCAAGAGATTTATCTGCTTGACTGCAAGGATAAGTCCGTAATAGCTTTGGGAAAGCTTTACGTTTCGCTTCGATCGAGGATCCAGATGAAGCGTCCCGCGATTTTTCTTGCTCTCAGCGCGCTCTTACTTTTCGGTCTTGACGGTGCAAGTTATTCTCAGACGCCCTTCTATCAGGGAAAAACCCTCACGGTCATTCAGGGGCGTGAGCCGGGGGGCACGGGAGATATGCGCATCCGTTCGCTGTTCCCTTTCCTAAAAAAATATATCCCTGGGCAGCCAAACATCGTCACGGAATATATGCCCGGCGGCGGTGGCCGAAAGACAACGAATCATATCTACCGGGGCGTCAAACCCGACGGCTTGACCATCGGCAATGTGGGGGTTGGCCTTGTCGCTAACGCTGTGTTGGGAGAGCCAGGTGTTCAATACGATATCGATAAGCTCATTTACCTCGGCTCGCCGAATAGCGGAAACCAATACATCCTCTTCAGCGTCGCCAAGCTGGGGCTCGACAGCCTCGAGAAATTTCGTGCCTACCGGGGGCTGCGAATCGGCGCCCAAACCGTTGGACACGATCTCTATATCAATGGCCGGCTCTTTGCCTGGCTTCTCGAACTCAAGGAGGCTAGGTTTATCACCGGCTTCTCCGGCCCGGAGATGGACATAGCGCTGATGCAGGGCGAGTTGGATGCGAGGACG
>VBLN01000402.1:0-1129 GCA_005878685.1 Deltaproteobacteria bacterium
CCGATTGCCGTGAACGACTCCTCTAACTCCCTCCTCCCTAATCCTGGCCTTGACCCGGTAGGCATGACGCTCAGTTACCCCAAGCACCAGCGCCGCCTCTGCCATCCTTAGCTCCCTTCTAAAGACCCTCTGGATAATCTCTACTCGCTTCTGCTCTTTCATCGTCAGGGCTATGGTTGTTTCCATACCCTGACATAATCACGTTGCCATTAACCCCTGACAGAATTACGTTGCTATAACAGATAAAGGCAAGAGCGCTTGGGGCGCCACCCAGGCCTAGGTGGGTTGCAATAGGGGTAAGCATTCCTTATGATTCACCCGTCCCTCGAGGTTATTTCTTTAGGAAAAGGTTCAACGTTTCATGCTTGATCAGCTCCGCAAACGGAAGAGATCCTGGGTCATCATATTTTTTCTTGGACTGATTGTATTCACTTTCGTCCTCTATTTTGGCGGACGTCTGGGTAAGGAGCCAGGGCTAGAGAGTGTCGCCAAGATCAATGGAGAGGTTATTAGCGAAAGGGAGTTTGCGATCGACTATGATAGACTCGTCGATTTTTACCGGGAGATTTACAAGGGTGCCTTGACTCCCGAGACGTTGAAAAGTCTCAACCTCAAAGGGATGCTGTTGGAAGAGATAGTTCAAAGGCGCCTGTTGCTTCAAGAGGTACGAAGGCTTGGTCTCGAAGTAAGCGATGAGGAAGTCACGGAAGTGATTGCCACCATACCCGGGTTTCAGGTTAACGGCCGCTTCAGCAAAGAGCGTTACCTCCAAGTGCTAAGGGCCAAGCGCGTGAGTCCGACTCAATTTGAGGAAGAGCAGAGAGAACAACTCGGAATCCAAAAACTTTCTGCTGTTGTCGGAGATGCGGTTCGCGTTACAGAAGAGGAGCTTCGGGAGCGATATCGCATGGCACAAGAGCGGGTTAATTTCTACTTCATCCGGTTGTCTTCGAACAATTTTCTATCCCAGGCCGAGGTCACGGAGCAGGAAATCAAAAACTATTACGAGCGCAACAAGCAGGCGCTCAAAGAACCCTTGAAGGTCCAGGTCGAATACCTTGCCTACCCGTTCGACCAGTTCTCAGCCAAGATGCAGGTTACCGACAAGGAGATCGAAGAGTATTATAAG
>VBLN01000402.1:1149-3658 GCA_005878685.1 Deltaproteobacteria bacterium
CCTCAAGCGATCCGCGCGCGCCATATTCTCATCCGCCTTTCCCCCAATGCAGATGACAAACAAAAGGAGCTGATTCGCAGCAAGGCGGAGGGGGTGCTTCGAGAAGCACGGGCAGGGAAGGATTTTGCCCAACTGGCGAAAGAGTACTCCGAGGATCAGACTTCTGCGCAAGGCGGAGAGATCGGATGGCTTACTCCAGGCGAACTGCCGGCTCCCTTGGATAAGGCCGCCTTTGCGTTGAAAAAAGATGAGACGACCTCCCTGGTAGAAACGCCTTTGGGGTATCATATCCTTAGAGTCGAGGAGCGGAGAGAGGAAAAGACCAAGAGCCTTAAGGAGGCGAGGGACGAGATCGCACGCGCTCTTAGGGCGGAACGCGGCAGAGCTGATGCTGTCAAGGCCGCCGATAAAGATCGAGAAAAGGCGCTGTCTGGTGCAGAGCTTTCTCTTTTAGCCAAAGAGAGGGGCATCCCCTTTAAAGTGAGCCCATTTTTTTCCAGTTCAGAGCCCGTGCCAGAAATCGGTCCTGTGGAGCAGTTCTCAAAGGCAGCCTTTTCGCTCGGCGTAAAAGAGCTCAGTTCTTCGGTCGAAGGACCCACAGCCGCTTACCTCATCAAGATGAGGCAGAGAAAGGAGGCGGCCCTGCCGCCGCTTGAAGCCGTGCGCTCTGAAGTAGCAGGAAGGCTTCGGGCGACGAAAGCCCTTGAAGCGGCGACACAAAGAGCCAATGCGCTCCTGCAAGAGTTGAAAAAAGAAAAGGACATCAAGAAAGTTGCCCAAGCGCATGGTCTCTCGATCGAAGAGACAGGTTGGTTTCTTCGGAGCGCGTCGCAAATCCCAAAGATGGGTGCCATGCAGGAGATCAAGCCAGGGGAAATCCCCATCTCCGCCCAGCGACCCATCCCGGAACGGGTTTACGCAGAAAAGGGCGATCTTTATTTGTTTGCGTTCAAAGAGAGCCAGGGAGCCGATATGGAACAATTTGAAAAAGAGAAAGATCGCCTCCAAGAACTGGCGCTGCGGGAAAAGAGACAGAAAGCGCTCCAGGCATTGGTTGAAAGTCTCAAGGGCAAGGCGCAGATTGAAATCCAACCTAAGTTTTTGGAAGAGAGCTAAATTTACTTGGCAGAAAAACTACTTTGCCGCTGCATGCCAAAAAAGGCAATGTTCTCGTAAGCAATCATGCGGATTCTTTTAGTCCGTCACGGTGAGACCGATTGGAATCGCCAGGGTCGCTGCCAGGGAGCCACGGATCTCGAGCTGAACGAAACCGGGGTTCGACAGGCCGAGAAGGTCGCTGCGTATCTAACCAAAGAGGAAATTCGCGCCGTCTATTCAAGCAATCTGAAGAGGGCTATCCAAACGGCCGATGTCATCTGCCGATCTCACGGTTTGGTAGTTACCATTGAAGACAGTTTTCGCGAACTCCACCATGGCATGCTCGAAGGATTGACGCTTCCCGAGATTCAAACTGCCTTCCCTGATTTTATCCAAAAGTGGCGGCAGGCGCCTGCAGAGCTTCTTATCCCCGGCGGCGAGAGATTAATTGACGTGGCAGGAAGGACGTGGGAAGGAATGAATGGAATTGTCCAATGTCATCGATCCGATGCTACGCTGGTTGTGGTAAGCCACAACTTTCCGATTCTGGCCGTTCTCTGTCGCATTACGGGAATTCATCTTGATCGATACCGATCCTTTCATATCGACCCGTGCAATGTTAGCCACATCCGCTACACTCAGGATGAAGGTTGGAGTTTGGCTGAGTTCCGCGGCGAGAAACTTGAGTCCCGGCCTGCCTCACAGAACAACGCCATTTAAGGAAAAGAAGTGACATTTTTGTCCACAGATTCCAAAAATACCGCAAATTGTCACACACCTATGTCCCTGATATCTCAATAACCAGCTGGATTTTTTCAGTATTGATAGTGGCACGGTTTTAGCTTGCCAACTGTTAATGGTTTGGTATAGATCGTTCGTCGCAAAGTATTTTTACTTTCATTCAGTTGTATAGGAAGGCCATGTTTATGGGGTCTTTTGTAGACGACCAGAACCATCCTTTTAGCGTCTTAAATGCCGAGATAGCAAAGCTCAAAGAGACCCTTCTGAGCCGAGTCGCCGAATTCCAATCTGCGCTTAACGAGGCAATCATGATGAGCGCCGCTGAAGCTGAGCGGGCTGAGCGGGTTCAAGAAGAACTGAGCGCGAGAGTGACCTCCCTCGAAAGTCAGCTCAGGGAAAGGGAGCAGAGTCTCCAAGCAAAGAACTCTTTGCTGCGAGAATTTGAGGAGAATCTCAGCGCAGAGATTCACGATTTAAAGGACCAGCTAAGGGACAAGCGCGAGGCTGTGGAGAGCCGAGAAAGACAGGTAAAAGATCTCAACTCCAAGATAGAGCTCCTTACAAGTGTAATAAGCCGGTTAGAGGCCTTGGCGAAACAGGCTGAAGCCAGGGTTGCGAGCGAGGCTGAGCGCGCTGAACAGGCGGAGCAAGCCCGGGAGAATCTCAGAAC
>VBLN01000396.1 GCA_005878685.1 Deltaproteobacteria bacterium
GTGTTCGAGGGAGAAGGGCCAAAGAGGATGCGCGAGGAAAGGGAAGCTCTGGAAAAGTATTACTCTTGGATTCCCTCGACCGCCCTCGATTTTTTCCGCGCACACGAGTACCACGACGAGGGTCACGGCAACATGGTCGTCGACGTGATTCAAAAATACTGCATGGAAGAATATCTGCAGGAAGAGATGCGGGCCGCTGTGAAGACTCGGACGGATATCATGTGGCTGCAGAACGAGTCGATTTATCAGACGTACGTGCGGCCAGCGCTCGCGCCTGACGTCATCAGAGAAGTGGAAGGAAGACTAGAGTGATCGTCTAATGAGGTTCGTGAACTGGGCATGTGCCATTCTAATACTTCTGTCCGTATGGAGTGCCGCCAAAGCGGACGAGATTGGAGTCATGGCGCCTGTCTGGATGGCTGCGGAGTCCGGAGCCTTCAAGGCCGAGGGACTGGAGATCGAGCTCATTTACATTGACGCGAGAGCTGCGATCGCGGCGCTGGTTGCCAAAGAGGTCGATGCGCTCGAGATTTCCGCCCCCGGTATGATCCCCGCCGCGCTGGCAGGTGGCGACATCACGATGATCGCCGGGTTACTCAACAAGATGATCTTTTCCTTCCACGCGCAGAAGGAGATCAAATCCATTGAGCAACTGCGCGGCAAGGTCGTCGGCACGGATCGGGTCGGGACGCCGTCGGATTACGGCTGCCGTATGGCGTTGACGCTGATGGGGCTTAAGCCGGAGAGCGATGTTCATCTATTGCGCATTGGCGGGTCCGGCGTGTTGTGGCCCGCGCTTCAGTCGGGTCAAATCGCCGGGGCGACGCTGACGCCTCCGCAGAGCTTTAAGGCGGATACTCTTGGCTTTACTAGATTGATCAACACGTATCAATTGCCGTATCAGAATGTCGGGGTCGTCGTTCGCAAAGCCGAGATCGAGCCGAGGTCCGAGATGTGGTTGCGAGTGCTACGGGGTTTCAAAGAAGGAATCCGTCGATGGTACGATGATCCCAAGCTGGCGAAGGAAGTCCTAAGCAAGTATACCAAGGAGAAAGATCCGGGGATGTTGCAGAAGACCTATGAGTTTTTCACCAAGCAGGCAGGTTTTAACGAGGAGCTTGCGCTCACGGATCAGGGAATCCAGCAGGTCCTTAGCTTTCTCGGCTCGACGACGCTCCCTGCGGCAAAAGGCGCTCTGCCCACACAGTTCTACGATACACGCATTCTCGAGGGAATGGGCAAGTAGCTCATTCTCGCCGCGCGAGATTTCCTTTCGCCATATCGGGCTAGAAGAACTTGTGCTCGACCGAAAAATATAGAAAGACTCCGTAGTTATCGGCTGGCCGGGTAAGACCAATGGGAATTCCAACCCCGAGGACCGTTTGCAGGTTCTCTGTATTGATAACAGCAGCACGGATTCCCGGAGAGATCGTTGCTTTGAAGTCGCGCTCCCTCTTCCCCTCGTCGTTGAGGCTTTGTTCAAAGGTTCCAACCCATTCAAGCATCAAGTGAATGCGTGAGGTGAGGGCGAAGATAGCGCTCGCCCCAAGATTAGGGGAGACAAGCGAGCGCTTCGGTGAATGTCCGTCGTCGAGCGGAACCCGGACCTTAGGAAGATAGGTGAGCCCGAGATTCGCATGCAGGGCGAGGCGAGACGCAACCTTCTTGCTAAACGGTAGGCTCCACTGGTATCCCACGACGCCGTTGCCAGTCTCCTTGTCGCGATTTCCCGCGGGAAGTATCAGGCTGAATCTCGGGGCAAAGGCGGGAACGGTGTCGCCTTCTTCCAACGCCTGGTAGCGGTAGTTGATGAGGACGTCGCCGACGCCGCTCACCTTGTCGCCGCCGTCCCGTAGGTGAAAAGAGGGGATGCTGTACGAGATCTGATGCTCGAGGCCGTAGAGCGGCCACTCCTGCGTGAAGGTGAAAGACCAGCCGTGGCGGTGAAAGTCATTCGTGTAGACGGCGTTAAAGATGTGCTGCACAACGCCCGGGTCTTGGTTGTAAGCTTCTTCAACCAGGAAGCTGTTGTCTTCGATACCGTCGATTGGACGCTGCTCAGCCGCTTGAGTGCTCGTCCCGACAAACAAAATCACGAGGACGGAACACAATCTGAAGATAAATTTTCTTTGACGCATCGTGCTGACCGCCGCAGACTATTCAATAAGACTGTAGACGTCAACCTCGAGCCGCCAATGCCGGCTCTCTCGAAGGACATGAGGGGCCCATGGGCCGCTGGTATTTACGCGGGTCTGGCAGCAATCGCCCGCTCCAAAGTGAGCCCGAGATCAGAGAGCACGACCTGCGCGCAATTGCGCCCAGGGGCGCCGGTAACGGACGCGCCTGGATGTGTGGTCGAACCGGTCTGATAGAGACCGGCGATCGGCAAACGATAACTTCCCCATTGAGGGAGAGGCCGGAGCGCACCGTCTTGCGCAAGGTCTTGATCTCCACCGTGGCAGGAGCCGCGGTAGTTATGAGGATTGCGCCTTTCGAGATCCAAGGGGCTTTCCACGTGTCTCGCCAAGATGTGGTCTCGTGTGAGATTCGTGGTGTAGCTGAGATAATATTCCAGCAGGGTCTCGGACACGTCGTTCTTGATCGTGTCCCATCGAGTGGGCCCGCCAGTACGAAGATCGTAGGGCAGAAATCCCACTACCTTCAGCGTGTGATGTCCGGCCGGCGCCCGGGTGGGATCCGCGACAGAGGAGCATACGACGAGCAAAGGCGGGCGCTCGGTCCAGGCCTCTCCGCGCCGGAAAGCCGTCAGCGCTTCAATAAGTTCTTCCGTGGACTCGGCGATGCCCGCAGCCACCGAGGCTGTAGCTCCCTGTTCCAGTCGGTAGAGCGGAGCGGCATTCAGGGCACAGTGCGTGACAAACATAGTGATGCCGCTTCTCCAGTGTTGTAATCCTCTGACGAACTCATCGCCGAGCATCTCTTGTCCAATGACATCCGGCAAATGCCTGACGTGAAGAGTGGAAACAACGGCGCGTGCCGTTAGCCATCACCACGCCCATGGCCCGTCCATTTTCTACCAAGATCCGCATAACCTCAGCATTGGTATGAATCTCGCCGCCGCATTCCCTGACGACTCCGGCGAGCGCCCGCGGAAGAGAGATCGAGCCACCGACCGGAGTGGTCCAGCTGAATGCTTGACGTCCAGCAGTGATCGACAAGGGCAAAAGACCGGTCCCTGGCTCGTCGACCCAGGCCATCGTCATGAGCGACATCCAGAGGAAAAAGGCGCGCACGTGCTCTTCTTCGAAGCGCTCCTCTACGGTCTCTACCGCGCTCGAGAACCTCCAGCGGACTGCTTCTAGACCCCTGGATGTCGCCTCCAGAGCCGCCAGGGCGTTGCTGGGTTTAGCCGGCGGATTGTATCGGGCACGCGTGTAGCTGGCCTTGATGGCGTCCCAATCAAGGAGAAGCTGTTCATAGGCTTGTGCATCTCGCTCTGAGAAGCGGGCGATCTCTTTCACCGTTGCATCACGATTAGGAAACATAGTTAGGCTTCGGCGATCGCGAAACGGCATGACCAACACTGGATCTGGAAAAAGATATTTGAGACCGTAGCGGTCCAGACCCAGCTCGTTGTCTCGCAAGATCGGGCTCGTTTGAATCAGAGTGTGAGCGCTCGCACAAGCATCGTGCTTGAAGCCAGGGAGGGTTAGCTCCTCGGTGCAGGTGTCACCGCCAATTTCCCTAGCCCGCTCGAGTACTAGTACCCGCAGCCCTGCCCGGGCCAGGTAGGCCGCGCAGACGAGACTGTTATGCCCCGCGCCTGCGACAATAATGTCGAAAGTAGTGTTCACGGACTGGCTACGACCGAGCAGCCGTTTAACGGACGTAACGTTCAGCTTTTACTTTTCTACACTGCTCCGGGCATAGGTGGGATCGATGTATCCTGGAGGGTTTCCGCGCCTTGATTCTACCTTGAGCCAA
>VBLN01000397.1 GCA_005878685.1 Deltaproteobacteria bacterium
GGCTAATGCCTACGGCGCACCGCGGGCACCAAGGCATCGCGTCGTAGGCTCGATAAATTAAACCCTGCTCGTGACATTTTTTTAAGAAGCTCCAGATCGTGTAGTTGTTCTCCTCGGACATGGTGTAATAGCTGCGCCGCTCATCGGGAGGCTTCGGCCAATCCTCCTCGCGATCCCAATCCATCCAGTATCCGAGGCGAATCGATTGTCCGGTTTGGATGCGGGCGAACTTATCCACCCTCTCTTTGCAGAGAGCCACAAACCGATCGATGCTCCCAAAACGATCGCCGGGGACCAGATTTTCAATGTCCTGCTTTGACTTGAGACCAAGCTCTTTTTCCACCTCGACTTCCACCCAGAGCCCTTGGCAGTCGAAGCCGTTTTGATAGCGCAGCTCATGCCCGGCCATGGCAAAGTATCGGTTGTATACGTCCTTATACGTCCGTCCCCAGGCATGGTGAACGCCCATGGGGTTATTGGCTGTGATCGGGCCGTCGAGGAAAGACCACGTTGGTTTGCCGCGGTTCTTTTCCCGCCGGCGCTCAAACGCGTTGGTCCTCTGCCAGAAATCGAGAATCGATCTTTCGAAGGCTGAAAAATCGACCTCGGTCGCTACTTTGCTAAAGTTAGACCCCATGACCAGGCAGACTCATGATGAACAGAAAAGACTTGTTGTTTACCTAAAGTACTCTAAGGCGGTGAAATTATCTAGATATATACGCAGCTTCATTTTGCGGCAGATTGGCCCGCATTGGAAAATGAGTATGAGGAAGATTCAGCGTCTCTTTGTAATCCATGAAAAAAAGGGGGGGATAAGTTAGACACTTCTCGGACGGGAACTATTTGTGGTGATTATTTAGCCCTCTAACTATCCGAAAGGCAAAATTGTCCGCCTTTGTTTCCGCATCTGCCCAAAAGATATAATGGCCGAGTTCGTGGTAGACCGTGTTAATCCACTTTCTCTCTGATTTATATTTTCTACCCCTTTTCCAATTCTCCGGGTGCACCAAATAGATCTGGCCATTCTCATAGGTTTTACCGGCGGTTTTTCCCCAATCGATATATTCATACCACTCGACTCTCGGCATCTTCAGATCGTAAAATTTGCATAGTGCCGAGATGGCCTTGTTGAAATCCGAAGGCTTGTAATCCCGAAAAAAGGAGCTTAGACGGCGATCCACAGACCGACGCTCCTTCAGGGGAGGTAAAATCATCCGCATGTCTACTGTCCTCAATCAAGCTCTATTTCCTTATCACAAAAAATGGGAAATCAAAACAGCCGAGCTGTATCGGATAAAGCTACGACGACTATTAACTTATTGTTATAATTAGACTTTTTTCGGTATTGCGGACTTCCAGGCGCCACTAAATGATCGGCAAACAATGACATCGGACGACGGCATAACGGTCGGTAAAGCCAAGAACTACGCCCGCTGCCCAGATTGCTCACTAGTTCGTCTCCAGTTTGTCCGTTCATAAGAAGGGCCTATTTGTAAAGCTAGTTGATCTTATGATATGGCGAGGCCGTGACTCTGTCGCAACACGCCGCAATGACCTAACCATTGATACTTAGAATGATTTCCCCATCTTTAGAAACCCTCGTACAGGGACTTTTGTGGTGTGCCTTAAAGCTAGCGTTGTGGCTGGTGAGAATTTTGCCGCGGCGCCTGTTGTTATCTCTATCCGAGTTCCTCGCCGATGCCAGCTTTTATTTCCTCTATGCGTCGCGCAAGCGCTCGATCGAAAACTTCACGGTCGCCCTAGGGGAAGGCCTGGACCATAGAAAAATTGCGTTCGTCGTCCGGAGGTCCTTTAGGAACTTCTTTCGAGCTTTTGTTGAGCTCGGCCTAGCCCTGGAGGCGCCCGAAGAGTTCCAACGAGAAATCCCCCTGCTCGGGCGGGAGCATCTGGAGGCAGCTCTGGCAAGAGGCAGGGGAGTCATCGCCTTAAGCGCCCACCTGGGAAACTTCTTTCTGCTCGGATCACGCTTGGCAGTCGAGGGTTACCCTACCTATGTTTTAGTCAAACAATCTCGCGACGGTAGCCTTCCACGACTCATGGATCAGTGCCGTTTGAAGCTCAAACAAAGAACGATCCATGCGAGGCCGCGCCGGCAGGCCTCACAGAAATTGGTTCAGGTCTTGAGACGGAACGAGCTTGCCATCGTTATCGCAGACGAACATGGCGCCACGAGCGGTATCTCTGTGCCTTTCTTCGGACGGAGGGTCTTGGGACGCCGAGGACCGGCAACTCTAGCGCTGAGGACAGGCGCGGCAGTGCTCCCTGTCTATATGGTAAGGGGTTCCGACGGTGGGCTCACGCTCATCATTGAGCCTGAGATCGAACTCTTAAGATCGGGCGGGACAAGGGCAGCCATCGGAGAGAACATTCAGAGGACTATCCAATGGCTGGAAAGAGTGGTACGACGCCATCCTGATCAATGGAACTGGACGAATGTCCATTGGCAGCAAACATCGGCCAACTCGTTCGTGGAAGAAGAGCATCGCTACGAAAGCGCGACACACTAGCGCGCTTAAATCGAACTCAAGCGAAAAGTAATCCCGGCAAAAACCAATTCAACATGGGGAGACAACGTGAGAACAAGCAAGCAAGACCTTGAAGAGCTAAAGAGCAAGGTGGCCCTGGGAAATC
>VBLN01000398.1 GCA_005878685.1 Deltaproteobacteria bacterium
AGCATGCCTCGATGGCAATCTACAACGCCTGGTGCGATCGAACGCCCGTCATTGTCATGGGAGGCACCGGGCCGATGAACACGAGCAAGAGGCGCCCCTGGATCGACTGGATTCACACGGCGCTGGTTCAAGGAAATCTCGTGCGCGACTTCGTCAAGTGGGACGATCAGCCGATAGGTCCGGAAGCGATCCCCAGTTCAATCCTGCGCGGCCATCGGATCGCGATGACCGAGCCCAAAGGTCCGGTCTATCTTTGCTTCGACGTGACCGATCAAGAGGCCCCGCTGGAAAGAGAGCTCCCCGTTCCCGATCCGGCCCGCTTCCGTCCTCCGGCGCCGCTTCAGGCGGATGCCGATGCGATCAAGGAGGCGGCGCGGTTGCTTTCCGAGGCGCAGCATCCAGTGATTTTGGCTGACTATCTCGGGCGAAGCAACGAAGCGGTGGTGAGTCTCGTGGAGCTAGCCGATATCCTGGCGGTACCGGTGATCGATCTCGGCGCGCGGCTCAATTTCCCTAACACTCATCCGCTAAACCTTACGGGAAAGAACCGGGAGCTGATCGGCAGCGCCGATGTCGTCTTGGGATTAGACGTCATGGATCTGTACGGCGCGCTCGTGCGACAGGACGCCGCAAGCCATACCTCTGTGTCTGTGATCAAACCGGGCTGCAAAGTCATCCACGCGACCTTGGCGGATCTGGCGGTGCGCGGCTGGACGACTGATTTTCAAGAACTCGCGCCCGTGGATCTTCCCATCACGGCCAATACCAAGGTTTTTCTCCCGGCGCTGATTGAAGAGATCCGCAGACAGGGAAAGTTCTCCAAGAGCGTCGTTGAAGAGCGCCGCAAGGCTTTAACTGCTCAGCACGGCGAGATTCGAGCGCGATGGCAGAGCGAACTAAAAAAACGTTGGGACGAGAGGCCGATCTCGCCACCGCGTCTCGCGTACGAAGTCTGGGAGGCGATCAAGAGGGAGTCGTGGCTTTTGGTTGCAGGCGGCTTCCGGAGCTGGCCGCAGCGTCTTTGGGACTGGGATAAGCCCGGCCTCTACTTAGGGGGCTACGGTGGGGGCGGTTTAGGCTATGCGCCGGGCGCTTCTGTCGGCGCTTCTCTGATCCATCGCGGCAAGGGAACCATCTGTGTCAATCTCCAGCGCGACGGCGATCTCCTCTACACCACGAGCGCGCTGTGGACCGCGGCCAACACGAGAGTGCCGCTGCTGACCGTCATGACCAACAATCGGGTCTACTACAATGACGTTGAACATCAGGAAAAGGTCGCTATCGCCCGTGGCCGTCCGGCGGAAAATAAGCTGGTGGGCATGCAGATGGAAAAGCCCGCTGTGGATTTCGCGAGTCTGGCCCGGTCGTTCGGCATCTCCGGCGAAGGGCCGATCACCGAACCGGACAAGATCCGCCCGGCTCTTGAGCGGGCCATCAACGTGATCAAAAAAGAGAACTGTCCGGTACTGGTGGACGTTTTTATCCAGATGATCTAGCGGGGTTTGTTTGCTCCATCATCAGCACTGCTGCGCCGTTGATTTTCCCGGCGCGAAGTCGCGCTAACGCCTCGTTCGCTTCCTCCAGAGGAAAGGTCTCCACTCGTGTCCGCACAGGGACGCGCGGCGCGAGAGCTAGGAACTCGTCGCCGTCGCGCTGCGTGAGGTTGGCCACCGAGCAGATGGAGCGTTCTTCCCAGAGAATGGCGTAGGGAAAAGAGGGAATGGCGCTCATGTGGATGCCGCCGCAGACCACGATTCCTCCCTTGCCGACCACTTTGAGCGCCTGCGGCACGAGCTCACCTACCGGCGCGAAGATAATGGCAGCATCCAGTTTCACCGGCGGCATTTCGTTTGAGCCGCCGGCCCATGTGGCTCCCATCGCTTTGGCAAATTTCTCGGCCTCCTTATCGCCCGACCGGGTGAACGCATAGATTTCCCGTCCCTGATAAAGCGCGACCTGGGTCACAATGTGGGCGGCCGCGCCGAAGCCATAGATCCCGAGCCGCTTCGCGTCACCCGCTTTGACCAGGCTGCGGTATCCGATGAGCCCGGCGCACAGGAGCGGCGTTGCCTCCGCGTCGGTGTAAAGGCTCGGTATTGGAAAGCAAAAGCGCTGATCGGCTACCGTATATTCCGCGTAACCGCCATCGATTGTGTAGCCGGTGAAGCGCGCCTTATCGCAGAGATTGTCGCGCTGCGAGCGACAGTAAGAACAATCGCCGCAGCACCAGCCGAGCCAGGGGATGCCGACGCGATCGCCGATTTTGAACCGATCCGCTTTCGGTCCTCGTTCCGCGACTGTGCCGACGATCTCATGGCCGGGGATGAGAGGAAGCTTGGGTTGAGTCAGCTCGCCGTCGACGACATGGAGATCGGTTCTGCAGACGGCGCAGGCATGGACTTGGATCAGAAGCTGCCCGGTCCCGGGTTTTGGAGCTGGCACCTCCGCCTTCCGCAGCGGTTGGCCGGGCTTTTCGAGAATCATCGCCTGCATCGTCGTTCTCTCTTTCCTACGGAAAGTCTGTTTGGAAGCCAACTACCCCGAGCCTAAAAAGGGGGGCCTGCCGACTAGCGCTGAGGCGTACGCAGGTCA
>VBLN01000399.1:0-3793 GCA_005878685.1 Deltaproteobacteria bacterium
GAGGGGTCCGCTTAGTGAAGACCGGTCTGGTCTTCAGCGCGATCAAAGAAAAGCTCCCGAAGATTGTAGAGAGGCTTTTTTCCTTCATTCCGTCTGGAGTCGGCGCCGAAGGGGCTATCCCAAAGCTTTCCAAAGTAGACGAAAGGCGTTTACTTAAAGACGGCGCCCGCTGGGCAGTTGAACAAGGCTACGGCCGCCCAGAGGATCTCGACTACACCGAGGAAGGCGGCAGGCTTTCAAGCGCCGATCCGGAATTGCTCAGTGACCGGGCGCTGGAACGAGGCCTGAGGCAGGTTGGCACTCTGGGTTCGGGAAACCATTTCCTTGAGATCGGCCGCGTCGACGAGATCTATCTTCCTCAGATCGCAGAATCGTTGAATGTTTTTCATGACCAAGTGGTGGTGCTGATCCACACGGGCTCGCGCGGCCTGGGTTATCAGGTCTGTGAGGACTCTCTCAAAGTCATGAATCAGGCGATGGCCAAGTACAACATTCATCTTCCAGACCGCCAGCTGGCCTGCACGCCGATAAAATCCGCTGAGGGACAACATTATCTGGCCGCAATGGCTGCGGCTGCAAACTATGCATGGGTGAACCGGCAAGTCATCATGAACCGAGCAGAAGAGGCGTTCCTGCAGGTTCTTGATATCAGCCCGAAGGAGCTCGGCTTTTCCCTGATCTATGACGTCTGCCACAACATCGCCAAAACTGAGGACCATATGCTGGACGGAAAGCGCCGCCGGCTCTGTGTCCATCGCAAAGGGGCAACGCGAGCCTTCCCGCCCCGCCATCCGCAAATTCCCAGGGCCTATCAAGAGATCGGTCAACCGATCCTGATCCCCGGAGACATGGGACGTTATTCCTATCTGCTCGTGGGAACCGAGGCGGCAATGGACAAAACGTTTGGCAGCACCTGCCACGGCGCGGGCCGGGTCATGAGCCGCGCGCAGTCGAGAAAACAGAGCCAGAGAATCAATATCGACCAGGAGATGGCGCGTCTAGGCGTCGTCGCCCGCTACCAAGGAAGGGCAACGATGGCTGAAGAAATGTCTCACGCTTACAAGGATGTCGCCGATGTCGTCGAGACGATGGAGCAGGCGGGAATTTCAAAAAGGGTAGCCCGCCTCCGTCCTGTCGGTGTGATTAAGGGATAAAGGGGGAACCTCCCTATCCCTTCGCTTCAGTGTCTCCTCGTCGGGAACTCTTAACTGGTCGCTTCGGGCAACATCGAAACTCGCCCGCTACAAAACAGCGGACTCGGACATCGATGTTGCTTATCCTCAGCTTCACAGAGAGTTCCAACGACTCTGAGCCAATCTTCGCTCAGGGACAAGGAGGTTCCCCGGCGGGCGGAAGAGGCTGAGTGATTCTATTTCTACCATCTGGAGTCAAGGCTGAGCGATGGAACGGCGACGAGTGAGGGGAGCGCGAATGAGACTGCGGACGTAGAGACGAGAAGAATTGGTGCAGGCCCTAACTAGGGGAGTAAGCACGGATGGGGCTTTGGGCGGTGGTCCTCAAGGCACTTGCCGATCGGCCGCAGCCGAAGGCACGTTCCCCGAGAGAGTCTAAGGAATCCCTGAGGGCTATCGAGGATCGCTGAATAATTGACTTAGATGGGCTGATTTGCTAGTAAACCTCTTAGTGGCTTTGAGAGGAGGATCAGATGACTTACGTAATCACTGAGCCCTGCATCGACGTGAAGGATACCGCTTGTGTGGATGTCTGCCCGGTGGACTGCATTCATCCCACAAAAAACGAGACCGAAGAATTTGCCAAAGAAAAGAAGCTCTATATCGATCCTGAAGAGTGCATCGATTGTGGCGCCTGTGAGCCGGTTTGTCCGGTAGAGGCGATCTTCGAGGAAGCAGCGGTTCCGGAGAAGTGGAAACACTTCACTCAAATCGACGCCGACTATTTCAAGAACAAAAAGGGCTAACGAGCAAAGCCGTCCAGACTTAAGGGGAAGGTTCGACAACCTTCCCCTTTTTTATTTCCTTTTTCTGAGCCGCACAGCGCAGTTTCCAGTCCGCCATGTCCAAAGCCATTTGCTTTCGTGACCGCTCCTGGACTAAGTAAGTCTCATGACCGATCACCAAGGGACGGTTCTCGTCCTCAAAAATCCCGAGATCCAAGATCTGGTTCCGATGACCGAGGCGATCGACGTCATCGAAGAGGCCTTTCGCGAGTTAGGAGAGGGCGTCGCGATGAATGCGCCGCGGGCGAGATTGAGAGTCCCGTGGAAGGACGAGGGTGGACAGTATTATTTCAACAACATCATGGGCGTCGTGCCGGGCATGAGATCGATGGCGCTCCGCATCGACTCCAGTTTCTCTAAAGAAGTGCAGGTTGCGGGCAGCAAACGCAGGGTCTACCCAGGCGATTTCGTCGGGCTCGTTTTCCTTTTTGACATGGATACCTGCAACATCCTGGCGATCATGGACGATCACTTTATCTCCACGCTCCGCGTCGGCGCGACCAGCGGCGTGGCGACCAAGTATCTCGCCGGAAAAGAGGCTCGAATCATGGGGCTGCGCCGCAGCGGCGGTCCGGCTGCTCAAAAAGGTAAAGGTCTACAGCCCGACGAAGGAAAACCGCGAGCGGTTTGCAAAGGAGATGAGCGCGCGAACAGGTCTCGAAGTTGTGCCGGTCGGGACTGCGGAAGAAGCCGTTCGCGGCAGCGACATCGTGACGGCAGCGACCAACACGGTCGAGCCGGTCGTGGAGGGACGCTGGCTGGAAGAAGGCACTCACGTCAATAGTATCGTCGGCGGAGACAGTTACTTGCCGCGGCGCGAGCTCGACGACGAGACCATCCGGAGGGCGGGACTCATCGTTGTAGGCTACAAACCTCAGATCTTCCTCGATCGCCAAGCGGAATTCGCCGACAGGCTGGAAAGAGGATTGGTCAAGGCGGAGGATCTTCACGAACTCGGAGAGTTGCTCACGGGAAAGTGTCGTGGAAGAAAAGACGAGAAAGAGATCACCCTTTTCAAGAACAACACCGGTATGGGTATCCAGTTTGCGGCGACGGCGAGAAAGGTTTATGACAAGGCGCGCCAAAAAGGGATCGGCACCGAGCTTCCACTGGATCTCTTCATGACCCGAAGAGGCGACAGAAGTTATTCGCCGTAAAAAATTTGAACTAAGGGTGAAGAAAAGCGAAGTCATAAATGTTCCTTTTTAAGGCATCAAAGAGATTACTTCCGATAAGCCTCGGCTTCATCCTCCTTGCCTGGACCACTGCAGTCGGCGCATGTCCTAAAATTTTCTCTGAGAGTGGAACAAAATCGCCAGCTAAGGGCTCCGGTATCCGCTCGCCTAACAAACAAGTCCTTGCCTGGTCCGTGGCTGTGTTAGAAAAAGATCCTGAAGTCATTCGTGGACAACTCATCCTTCGTAATGAACGGACTGCTCGCCAAGAGATAGTTTTCAATACAAAAATTCGGGCAGGAAAGGTTCTAAGCTCCCATCCCGATTTAAGCGACGCCAATTACAACATATTTTGCATAGTAGATTGGTCACCAGACAGTAATTATTTACTGCTTCAGGAGATCCTGGGACATTTGTACTCTGATGTCTGGAATGACTACTATTGGATCTATGATCGACTGCGTCGCCAGAGTATGGTCATAGACCTGAAGTCTCTCAAGCAGGCGATTGAAAGATACTGGCAGAAAAAAGGTCTCGATTTCCGTGACATCAGCTATCAGGCAGTAGCTATCGGATGGCGGGGCGATAAGTTCAACTCAGTCGTGTTCGAGGCATTTACATTCCATCATGAGCCCCTTAT
>VBLN01000399.1:3964-4404 GCA_005878685.1 Deltaproteobacteria bacterium
CTGACGCGTAGCAAAAAAGCTACCTTTCCCATTTCCCTTCCCGATCGACCAAATTCATCTCGCAAAGAATCTGCTGTCTTTTCAGTATGCTGCATTTCGATCATACATCTTCCAGGATTGGCACAGCGTTTGCGCTCTGATCCATAGGAAATGATTGACAGGCTATAGCAACCGTGAAATAAGAGGGCATTTTTGATGTCGGCCGGCCGAGCTGGTTCGGCAGCAACTTTGATTTGCAACTCTTCGGCCCGACCGGTTCGTCCCGTGTCGGGCTTTTTTGTTTGGAGAAAGCAATGAATAAAAAGATCGCCGTCTTTGCACTGGGTGTCTTAGTACTGGCTTCTGGTTCTCAAGCTCAAGCCCAGCAGTCGAAAAAGATTCCTCGGATAGGGTTTTTATCCGCAGCACCATCCATCGACCCTGCACTCTTGGAAGGGTTG
>VBLN01000400.1 GCA_005878685.1 Deltaproteobacteria bacterium
AAACAGAGATAACGATCTGGGCGGTCTCGGGAAACGTCGGCTCTCCAAAAGGAGTCGCGAAGGCCTTGTCTTCGTCGGAAAAGTAGGCCTCGTGACCGGGATGAGAGTGGTAGAAAGCTTTAATCCTTGCGCCTGAGGCTTCAGCTTCGCGAACGATCGATTCGAGTTCCCTCGCGTCCATTGCATACGCGATGGTCGCGTCGCGCGGATAGGTGTCAGGATCCTTGGCGTGGAGCGTGTTTTGAATGTTCACGCAGCGACGCACCTCGTCGCTCTTGCCGTGATCGAGGATGACCCCGCAGCACTCTTCGGGAAAAGTATCAACGGCATGACGCGCGATCTCATCCCATGCTTCCGGCGTGAGTGTTAGCCACATCGCTAGTCAATGACCCCTTCGTCAATCAACTTGCGGTATTCTTCTTCTGAGAGACCCAAAAGTTCGCGGTAAAAATGGTTGTTGCTTTGGCCGAGCAGCGGATCGCACTTTTTAGGGCCGCCCGGAGTTTCGCTGAGGAGGAACGGCGGGCGCTGGTAATGCATCTTGCCGATTTCAGGGTGCTCGATCTCAAGCCATTGGCGCCGGTGCGTGAGTTGAGGATCGCTGTAGAGGTCTTTCATGGAGTTGACCATCCCTGCTCGAACCCCGAGGCCCTGCAGCTTCTCGACGATTTCCCGTGCGGTGAATCGAGCCGTCCACGCGCCGATTCTTTGATCCAACTCATCTTCGTTTTGCTTACGCGTTTGAAACGTCGCAAAACGGCTTTCGTCAGCCCAGGAAGGATTGCCCATGGCCTGGCGAAGCGATTTCCATTCCTGATCCGAGAACACACTGATCACGCACCAGCTATCCTCCCCTTTGCACGGATAGGCGCCGTGCGGAGCCGCATGGCGATCGCGGTTGCCGTCTCGGCCCGCCACTCGTCCATTGACTTTGTAATCCAGCAAGATCGGGCCGAGGAACTGTAGACCCGATTCATATTGCGCCAAGTCTATGTACTGTCCCTTGCCGGTCCTGTCTCGGTAATCGAGGGCCGCGAGGATCGCGACGACGCCGTAAGCGACGGCGATGTAGTCAATGTAGGGTCCATAGAGCATTTGGGGAGTCCCGTCAGGATAGCCTATGAGATGCGTGAAGCCCGATAGAGAAGAAAGCTGGGAACCGAATCCCGGATGATGCGCATGGGGTCCGGTCTGACCCAGATTGGAGCTGCTCAGCATGATCAGATCTGGCTTAATCTCTTTGAGCGTTTCGTAATCTAAACCCAGGCGCTTCATAGTTCCAGGACTAAAATTTTCGATCACGACATCGGACCAGGCAACGATTCTTCTAGCTAAAGCGGTTGCGACAGGTGCCTTCTTGAGATTCAAGGTGATGCTCAGTTTGTCGTTATTGCAAAGGGCAAAGAGTCCGGAGCGGTTGAGACCGTAGATATTGTCCTTGTAAGGGGGATAGTGAGTGCGAAAACCATCCGGGCGCGCCTTGGACTCGGTGTGGACGACCGTAGCGCCATGATCGACCAGATGCTTGCCGACGACCGGCCCGGCAGCGTAAGCCGCAAACTCAACAACTTTGATTCCTCGGAGCGCGTCCATAGAAAAGCTTTCAGTAGTCAGCTACCAGCAATCAGCTTAAGAGTGGTCGCCTAACGGCTGAAAGCTGATGGCTTCCTAGCTAGACAACCCCTTCCTTCTTTAACCTCTCGAGTTCCGCTTTGTTCATTCCCAACTCGCCGCAATAGACCTCTTCGTTGTGCTCTCCTATCAAAGGTGCCCGGCACCTAATCTCGCATGAGGTCTCGGAGAATTTGGCAAAGCCACCGGGATAGAGTAGCGAAGTCCCCAGCTCTGGATGATCGATGCTCTGCCAGAAGTTACGCGCCTTAAGCTGCGGGTCGTCAAAGACCTCCTGTACGGTTGCGACCGGGTAGCCAAGCATCTCTCTTTGAGTCACCGCCTCGAAAAATTCTCTTTTAGTGATTCCCTGGAAGAAGCGCGCTATCGGCTCTTCCATTTGATCGATCTCCTCCTGAGTCACTTCAGCGATGTTGAAAGAGCTCCAATCTTTCTTCTTAAGGAACTCCGGCGCCATCCCCTTGCTATCCATCCAATCTACGAGAGCCCGGTTGGTTTTTCTTCCTGCTTCACCACCGTAGATGATGAAGTTGAGATAGCCGTCCGTACAGGGCCAAAAGACTCGCATCTTAGCGCCCGTGATGCTTCGGCCGGTCATGGCCGCTCCCGCTCTTTTCTCGAGATGTCGGTTGAGATCCCAAAAAGTGTGAGCATGAGAAAAGGCCCACAGAAGAGAAGCTTGGGCCGAGACATATTCGCCGAATTGGTTGCTCGGGCCGACTTCGTGATCGAATCCTTCTTGCCGGGCCGTTTAGGTGAGCTCAGTCTCGGTTACGACACATTGCGCCGAATTCAGCCTCGGCTGGTTGTCGCCTCGATTACTCCTTTCGGTCAGACCGGCCCTTACGCGCGATTCAGAGCGTTAGATATCGAGATCATGGCCATGAGCGGATGCATGTCGCTTGTCGGAGATCCCGATAAG
>VBLN01000401.1:0-432 GCA_005878685.1 Deltaproteobacteria bacterium
CGAATCATGGTGCCACGTATGAGCCGACGACAGGGGAGTGCGTTTGGGGTCCTTGCTACGGCGCTTTTCTCCAAGGGGTTCCTCTGGAGATCAGCGATGGTCAAGTTGTGGCCTTTTGCCCGGAGCAGAGCGATTCCGCTTGAGTTTCTATCGGAAGAGCATATACAAGGAGGCTAGGGTGAGCGACTGTCTATTTTGCGGCGTCATTAAAGGCGACGTCAAAGGGAGCATTGTCTATCAGGACAATTCCGTTGTAGCCTTCAAGGATATTAACCCGAAGGCGCCCGTCCATCTCTTGATCGTCCCGAGGAAGCACATAGTCACTCTTCTCGATTTGCAGCAGGAAGACAAGAGCCTTATCGGCGATATTTTTTCTGTCGCTAATCAATTGGCTAAAGACCAAGGAATTGCCAAAGATGGGTTCCGCGTAGT
>VBLN01000401.1:517-3594 GCA_005878685.1 Deltaproteobacteria bacterium
GGATTTTGGATTGCCGATTTTCGATTAATCTAAAATCCAAAATCTAAAATCGAAAATGGAGAGGGGTTAAAGAGACTCAGGGGGAAACTATGGCGACGGTTGAGTGGCGTAGTCCGGCGAGTGAGATGGCCGTGAAGCAGTTTGAGATTGTGGCAGAGAAGCTCAATCTCGACAACAACGTCGCAGGCAGGTTGAAGAGACCGGACCGGGCCTTGGTTGTCAGTGTGCCGACGCGCATGGACGACGGAAGCGTGCGTGTTTTTACCGGCTACCGCGTCCAGCACAACGACGTCCTCGGCCCCTTTAAAGGAGGGATACGCTATCATCCGGACGTGAATCTTGGCGAGGTTTCCGCTTTGGCGATGTGGATGACGTGGAAATGCTCGCTCGTGGGATTGCCTTTGGGAGGAGCCAAGGGAGGCGTTTCTTGCGACCCGGGAAAACTCTCGCGCCATGAACTTCAGGGGCTGACGCGCCGCTACACGAGTCGATGTGCCGGCTCCGGACCTGGGAACGAGTGAGCAGGTCATGGCCTGGGTAATGGATACCTACAGTCAACATAAGGGCCACGCGGTGCCTGAAATTGTGACCGGAAAGCCGGTGGATATAGGCGGAACCTTAGGCAGAAAGGAAGCCACGGGACGGGGTGTGGTTTATACGATCGTCGAAGCAGCTCAGCAGCTTAAGATGGATCTAAACCGTTGCACGGCAGCGATCCAGGGCTTTGGCAATGTGGGGTCCGTGGCGGCGAGAGAGCTCGCCGCCCTCGGCGTCAAAGTGATTGCCGTCTCCGACAGAACCGGCGGCCTCTACGACAAAAAGGGTCTTTCGGTCGAAGCCCTTCTCGAATATGTCGGCAAGAACCAAGATCTGGGGAGCTGTCCGCAGGGGGATCGTATCAGCAACGAAGAACTCCTGGAGTTGAAATGCGACATTCTAGCTCCCGCCGCATTGGGGATGCAGATCACGGGTGAGAACGCGGCGCGATTGAAGTGCCGTATCCTCGCCGAAGGTGCGAATGGCCCCACCACTGTGGAAGCAGACGACATCATCCGTCAAACAGATATTTTTGTCATCCCCGACATTTTGGCCAATGCCGGTGGCGTCATCGTTTCCTATTTTGAGTGGGTACAAGACTTGCAAAACTTTTTCTGGACTGAGGATGAGGTGAACAAAAGGCTCCGGGAGATCTTGACCCGCGCCTTCCATCAAGTCCTCAACATGAGCCGGAAGCAGAAGGTCGATATGCGACTGGCCGCTCAGATGATAGGGGTCAATCGTGTTGCCCGCGCGATGCTTTGGCGCGGTCTCTATGCGTAGCGCGGACCAATGAGCTTCGCCTAACTTCGTTTATCGCCCCTCGCGCCTCGTTATGCTCGTTCCGTGGACCGGCAAAATGCATTCTCTTAGAAAAAGATTATTGAAAGGATAGAGTATGATCAACGCAACGCAACTTAGGCCGGGGATGATTATTATTCACGAGGGGAATCTCTACCGCGTCGCCTCGGTAAATCACCTGACGCCGGGTAACAAGCGTGGTTTCATGCAGACCAAGCTTAAGAACCTCAGGACGGGAGGGGGAGCGGAGTATAAATTCCGCTCAGAGGATCGGGTAGAGCAGGCGATGCTCGACAGCCGCCATATGCAGTATCTCTACGCGGATGGAGATCTCCACACCTTTATGGATACTGAGAACTACGAGCAGATCTCATTGACCGCCGAGGAAATCGGGGATCTCCTCGGATATCTCCTTCCCAATCAGATAGTGGAGATCGAGTTGTTTGAAGGCAAGCCCGTCGGTATCAGTCCCCCATCCACTGTGGAACTCCAGGTGACGGAAACCGAGCCGTCGCTCAAGGGCGCGACGGCGAGCGCTTCCTACAAACCTGCGAAGCTGGAAACGGGCATCACCATCCAGGTTCCCCCTTTCATTCAGGTGGGGGATCGCGTTCGCGTGGATCCTTTGGAAGGGCAGTATTTAGAGCGCGTCAAATAGCTTGGATCTTCTCCCAAACTTCCCGCACCTGTCTCTCCAGATCTTTCAGCTCTCCGGAGTTGTCAATCACGAAGTTTGCGAGCTTTGTCTTTTCCTCGAGCGGCATCTGCGCCTCGAGATGGTGTCGGATCTCGCTCTCGCTGAGGCGGTCTCTTTCCCGCAGCCTCCGTTTCTGAGTTTCCGAGTCGCTCGTCACCAGGATGACGGGTCGGAGCCACAGGTGGACTCGATTCTCGAACAGCAACGGCGCCTCGTAGATGATGATATCAGCGCCCTCGGCGGCTAATTTTTCAATCCGCTCCTGGGCCAATGCGCGAATCCGTGGGTGCGTGATCGAGTCAAGCCGTTTTCTGGCCCTTTTGTCGGCAAAAACTATCTTCCTTAACTTTTCTCTGTTCAGGGTCCGGTCTTGGCGCAGAACTTCGCTGCCGAACGCCTCAATGATCTCCCGCCAGGCCTCTTGGTCGGGTTTGACGACTTCTCGAGCCAACTCGTCGGCGTCGATGACCTTGGCTCCCAATCCGCGCAGCATGGACGCGACGGTGCTCTTGCCCGTGGCGATCCCGCCGGTCAGACCGATCACTTTCACGCAGCCACTATTGGCAGAAAAGAGCGGTCGTTTCAAGAAATTACTTTATTCATCAGCCTCTTTGCGCTTATAATTGCCGATATGGCGCATCAGAGTCTGGCCGAGCTCTTTCTCTCTCAAGTCAAACGTTATGGAAAGAGGGAGCTGTACCGCTTTGCCCGGGATGGCGGCTGGCAGTCCTACACCTGGGAAGAGACGCTCAGTCGAGTGCGAGAAATCGCCCTTGGATTAATCTCCCTTGGAGTTAGAAAGGGGGATCGGGCGGCGATTTTTTCCGCCAACAGAGTGGAGTGGAGTCTGATCGACTGGGCCAATATCTGCATCGGTGTATTAACCGTTCCCATCTATTCTTCCGGCACGCGCAACCAGGTCTACCGCATCGTGGGCCATTCTGAGCCAGTAGTTCTCTTTGTAGAATCCGCGGCGCGGCTTAAGAAATTGGATTCACTTGATCCCTCGCTTAGATCGGTCAGGTGGATCGTTGTGATCGAG
>VBLN01000407.1:0-3422 GCA_005878685.1 Deltaproteobacteria bacterium
ATAAGGTACTCATCATGAGTCTTTGCAGCCAGAGATGGCGGGTGGCCGAATTTGGCGCCGAGCATGCGGACAGTCTCGTCGCGATGTGTCTTTAAGTAGCGAGTGGCTTCACGGTGAGCCTCCAAAAAAACGGCGAAGTCCTTTTTTCTCTCTCGAAAGATTTTTTCCGTGGTCTCTATCGCCACCGGCAAGGGATCATCCACGACGTCCGGCCACTCAACCATTCTCTCAAATCCTTTTTCCTGGGCGATAAAGGCGTACGGCCGAGGCAGCAGAGCAGCCTCGGCCTCGCCACCGATCAGCAGGTCGAAGCTATCTTGATCACCATCGGGAAGCACGAGAGTTATATCCTCACCCAAGGTCAGACCTCTTCCTTCAAAAACCAGGGCCAACGGCGCGATCCGAGCCGTGCTCTCTCTACAGGCGAGCGACTTTCCTTTGAGGTCCCCAATCTCCCTGATGCCCAGCTTGACCATAAGATAATACGGACAGCCGACTCCACTTGGAGTCGAGAAAGTGTTGCAGTGCCGCTCGCCCTACCACGAAGGAGATATCGCCAGACCGGTGCTCAAGCCTGTAATAACGCTCCTCGGTTCCTTGAACATGCTGCCACGAAACATCTAACCCCTTTTTTTGATAGATACCCGTCTCTATGCCGAGATATCCTGTAGGATCACGGGCAAATTTCCCTTCCGCGCCCTCGAGCTTTCCGTACATCACTATGAGCCGAGTTAGGCTCATCTTAAACCCTTCCTTATAAGCCTATGTTTGAATAACGGGACTTATCCCCAATTTCAGTGGATGCGCTCCAGTGCTTGGTTAGGTCGGTTCAAAACCTCTAAACTATCAATTACCCACCTCCGAAGGAATTTTTAGATAGTGTTTGAGATTTACGAGGTGGCGATCAGCGTTATCGCCCTTCGATGAGTTAGCTAACCCTATTAGTTCTCGAGCTGCAGAAATCGGATCTTCAATACGAGTCGATAACAACCGCTTATAAAACCACGGTAGCCGTAAATAACAAGCAACCAGTTCTGCCGAATGCCTGTCTCATTTCCGGAACGACAATCGCATCGCCTTCAACCATGATTGCGTTTGCATAAAACACAATGTCCGCCACAACTCTGTCCTTTATGTCTAGATACCTGAGGATCGGTCTCATCCAAAAAGTAGCAATCAGGTACCCGACCGCACCAGCCACGATACCGATAAAAAATATCAAAAACTCGCCCATCAAACGCGTACCAGTAGTGATCTAATGCCACGAAGTAACCGGCGCGGAGCAAATAGTTTTACGGAAATCTCCTTTACTTTTTAGATTCCCCCTCCCGTACCGTTATATCCTGCTGAACCTCAATTGGACGCGGCTTGGATACCAGATTGGCCCTTTGCGCCGGCGTTAAGTTCTCCGCCCGCACAAAGCCCAGCCCTTCGTATTGATTTGCACAATCAGCGGCCTGAAGAGACGCAGCTAAACGACCACTTAAGGGACCAGCAAGAAGAGAGTATGCTTGACCACGGCACTCCACCCGTTCGCCCGTCTTCGGATGAACCAGCATAATCGTACTGCTGCCGCAACCGGACACGACCAAAAGTGATAATGCAGAAACTAGAAGCTTGTTCATATTTCTCTCCAAATCCATCACATTAATACGTTCTCGCAAACTAACATCAGTCCTCAATCGAAGTGAGGGTCAGAGTACTTTTGCGTTGGTGAAGCCTACCGTCGGCCGCCAGTCCAGTCAAGAAAATAGTTCTTGGCTCATCTCAAAACCCGTCCTTTTTCTCTTTCCAGGAACGGGAGCACCTTCTGATAGAACTCACGGTCCCCCTCAAAGGTGCTGTCCAATCCGCAGATCTCGTCAGCCGTCAGCCAGCGGGCGTCGCTTACCTCTCTCACGTTGAGCACCAATTCACCGGCAATGTATTCAGCAAGCCACCAGTGCAGTCTGAAAGTTCCACGCGACGAGATGTTTTCCCACACCTTGCGAAGCGGCCGTACCGTTAAGCCGACCTCTTCCATCGCCTCGCGAGCTACCGCCCCCACCTGGCTCTCTCCGGGCTCGACCTCCCCGCTAACGGGCGCCCAATACCCTGCACCCCGCACACTCGGCGCCCTTTGGATAAGCAGCACCTTGTTTCCTTTCGTTACTACCACGACGACCGCTTCACGCATCATCTTTACTCACATCGTGTCGGACCTGCGTGCAATAATGGAACTTATCCCCATTTCTCCCACAACAAGCAATTTCTTCGCAGACCTTACGGAGTACTATCCTGTGCGGCTGGCTTCGTAGGCGGCAACGAACGCCGGCGAACTCCGGCGCAACCGCTCTAAGTCGACCCGCCCGGAGCGAGTGATGTAGCTCATGGCGAAATCCATGGGCGCAAGCGCCATGTGCTCGGCGAACCGCTCGTACCACGCGGCACTGGCGTTGGCCGCCGCCACTAGTCTAGTGACGATGGGTTTGCGCGCCTCTTCATAGGCGGCGAGCGCCGCTGGAATATGCGCCGCATGCTTCTCCAGCGCCTTTGCCAGAGCGATGGAATCCTCCATCGCTAGCCGGGTCCCTGAGCCAATGGAAAACTGTGCGGTGTGCAAGGCATCGCCCACGAGCACGCGATTACCGGTGGACCACTGTTCATTCCAAATCTTCGGAAATTGCCGCCAGATCGACTTGTTTGACACCAAGCCATGGCCATCGAGCGTCTCGGCGAATACCTGTTCGCAGACCGCTTTGGCCCGGTCCGGGTCCATCTTGTCGAAGCCGGCGCGGAAGAACGTCGCCTCGTCCACCTCGACAACGAAAGTGCTCATGTCGGGTGCGTGGGGATGATGGTGAGCATTGAAGTGGCCAAGCTCAGTTTCGACAAAAGTATGCGTCAAGGCTTCGAAGCGCTTGGTGGTGCCGAACCAGGCAAAGCGGTTGGTTAGATAAGTGACTGTCGTGCCAAAAACACTTTCGTCGCTACCCCGGACCAGCGAGTTCACACCGTCCGCGCCGACAATGAGATCGGCTTTGCCGCAGGCTTCCAAATCATCAATCAGGTGAAGGTAGTGCGGTTCGATACCTACGGAACGAGCCCTCGCCTGCAGGATCTGCAGCAGCCGGAGGCGCCCGATGCCGGTGTAGCCCATGCCGTCAATGCGGACTTCGCGGCCCTTGTGCACGAGGATGCTGTCGTTCCAGCATTCAAGGGCAGGCCTGATCGCCGCCAGTGTGTCGGGATCCTCAACATCGAGGAACTCGAGAGCCCGTTCGGAAAAAACCAGGCCGAAGCCGAATGTGGCATCGGGTGGGTTCTGCTCGAAAACTTCGATCTCGACCTTCAGCTCGCTGCGCTTGAGCAAGTAGGCAAGATAAAGGCCGGCGGGTCCGGCGCCGACAATCGCGATTCGCATCGCCTTTCCTCTCATGCTT
>VBLN01000407.1:3522-9651 GCA_005878685.1 Deltaproteobacteria bacterium
GCGCAAGCTCGCCTTCCTTTAGCACTCGGTGCCGGACGGTGAAGCTGCTTCGTCCCCATTCGCTTACCTCGCTCTCCACAATGACTTCGTCATCGAAACGGCAAGGCATGACGAACCGCGCTCCTACTTCCACTACGGGGATACCTACGATCCCGTATTTTTTCCGCATCGCTAGCGGCGACAAGCCGGTGCGCTCGAACAGCCATCCGGTGCTGGTGTCGAAGATGATGAGGTATTGCGGATAGAAGACGATCCCGGCGGGATCGCACTGACCCCACTCAATGCGCAAGGTGCGGCGGTTGACCAGCATTGGCTTGCTTTCCTTTCGTTTTAAGCCGGGCGCTCACTACCCGGGCACCATGAGAGCCCTAAGAAGCTTTCTTGATCCTAACCTTGACGCAGCTCAGGCCGGCCTGGTGGAAAGGGTTTCTTCCAAAAAATCCAATATGAGTAGCAGCTTGTGACGCAGTTCGCCCAGATAGGGATCTGGAAGAACACCAAGCCCCCGTCGCAGACGACGATTGTCAATTGACTTAACCTGATCCACCAACACGTCCGAGGCACGCTTCAGCCCTGAAACTCCTTTTGGCAGAGCCACGCGTAACGGGTTTTCAAAACCGGCAATCTCCGTCGTCAAGGGACAAACGATAGTCGACGGATGTGAGCGGTTCAAGGCATCGGTTTGCACCACCACGACCGGGCGGATCTTCCCTGGCTCTGTGCCAAAGCGAGGATTTAAATCAGCCACGTAGAGATGACCATACCGGGGCGTCATAGCTCGTCGGGAAGATCCTCAAGAAGCTCGGTCTCCTTAAGATATTCCAGGTGAGAAGCGCCTAGGCGACGTGAGGCCTTCCGGTATTCCCGTTCTAACAATTTGCGCGAGTAGAGAGCATTATAATGGCTTACCGCTTTGCGAAAGTACGTGTTCCGCGGCACCTTAAGTCGTTTGCGAATCTTTTCTGCTGCCAGGTAGGTGGGCTCGTCAAGCTTAAGCGAAAGGGCTTTGGCCATAAAACACCTCCACAAACCTTAGGTATTACCAAAAGTATATCCTGCTACCTAAAAAGTCAATTGAACGACCAGAAGCGGGCATAGACTAGACAGTTCCTCGCGCAGGCTCTAAGTATAAGCCGCGTCGTTGAACCTAGGAAAAATTAGTGGTACAGGCAAACAGAATGGCTAAGTATCGCGTCACGGTTGACACCGGAGGGACCTTCTCGGACTTTGTCTTTTTCAACGAAGATACCGGCGAAATTTCGATCACAAAAGTTCCTTCAACACCCAAGGAACCCTTTCAGGCGGTGCTCAATGGCACTAAAGAACTACTGGACCAGGGAGTCGCCGCTCAAGATATTTCTTTTTTTTCGCACGGCACTACGGTAGGGACCAATGCCCTTCTGGAAGAGAAGGGTTCTGGAAGAGAAGGGGGCCAAGACCGGGCTTCTGGTTACACAGGGCTTCCGCGGCATCTATGAGGTCATGGAGCAGACTCGCGGCTATGGTCCCGCGACTTACGATCTCCTCTTCGAAAAGCCGACCCTGCTCGCCACACCCTATTATACGGAGGAGATTCCGGAGAGGGTTGATTTTCGCGGTGAGGTGCTAACGCCGATAGACGTGGAATCGTCGCTCCAAGCGGTGCAGAACCTAAAGAGGAAAGGCGTCGAGTCGATCGCAGTTTGTTTCCTCTTTTCTTTTTTGAACCAGGCCCACGAACTTAAGATCAAAGAAATTATAGAAAAAGAGATGCCGAATGTCAGCCTCTCGCTCTCCTGCGAAGTCCTGCCGCAGATCCGCGAGTTCTACCGGATGAGCACCACCGTGATCAACGCCTACATCGCCCCGGTCGTAGGCCGCTATCTCTCGTTGCTCGAAGGGAGATTGAGAGAACTGGGACTGATCACGCCGAGGCTCTACATCATGCAATCGAACGGCGGCGTCTCTACTTTTAATGGCGCGGCGAGAAAATCGGCGGCGACCGTTCTCTCCGGACCGGCGGGAGGGGTCATCGCATCGATCGGCATCAGCGAGCACGCAGGGATAAAAAATATCATCACCTTTGACATGGGCGGGACGAGCTGCGACGTGGCGCTGATTCACGAAGGGAATCCGGTCATCACCACTCAGGGAAGAATCGATCGCCGCCCCATCAGCCTTCCCATGCTCGACATCCACACGGTGAGCGCTGGCGGCGGCACCATCGCGCGAATCGACAGCGTCGGCGGCTTGCAGGTGGGGCCGGACAGCGCGGGGGCCGATCCGGGCCCCATTTGCTACGACCATGGCGGGGAAGAGATCACGATCACCGATGCGAACCTGGTTCTAGGTGTCTTAGACCCGGATCATTTCCTCGGCGGGAAACTCAGGCTCAACAAAGCCAAGGCGGAGCGGCTCCTCGAAGAAAGGATCGCGCGGCCCTTGGGTTTAAGCCTATTCGAAGCCGCCGACGGCATTCTCAAAATCATCAATGTCAAAATGGAGGAGGCGATCAAGGCGGTCGCTTCCCAGCGAGGCTACGACATCCGTGATTTCACGCTGATCGCCTTCGGCGGCGGCGGCCCGATGCACGGGGCCAGGATGGCCTTGAATCTTGGGATTCCCTCTGTTCTGATTCCGCTTACGCCCGGCGTCACTTCGGCTTTAGGATTGCTGCTCGCCGATGTGAAGCATGACTACGTCAGATCAAAACTTGCGCCGCTCAAGGGACTCGATTTGAACGAAATCAACACTCTCTTCTCGCAGCTCATGGGTCAAGCGAAGGAGGATCTTCGTTCTGAAGGATTCAACGACTCAGAGATAGCGCTGCAGCCCTTCCTCGATTTGCGCTATGCAGGGCAGGGATATGAGTTGACGATCCCTGCTACTCAGCCGCCCTTTAAGCCCGCGGATCTGGAACTGATGCGCGAGAGATTCGATCTCCAGCACGAGCAGGCCCACGGTCATAAGGCTGAATCAGAGCCCGTGGAGCTCGTGAGCCTACGGCTGATCTCTATAGGTCAAGTACCGCAGGCGAAGTTTAACCCGGCCAAACCCACCGGAAGAAAGCTCGAGGCCGCGCTCACGAGCGAAAGAAAAATCTTTTTCGGAAAGGAACATGGGGTTCTCAATACGAAAATTTTCGGACGCCACCTCCTTGAGCCTGAGCACAGAATCATCGGCCCCGCGGTAATCGAGCAGATGGATACGACTACGGTCATCCATCCTGAGCAGGAGGCGATAGTAGATAGTTATAGAAATCTGATTGTAAGAGAAAAAAAGTAATGAGTGGCAAGTAATGAGTTTTGAGGCCCCTCACCCCTCATGACTCATTACTGATTACTCATCACCGTAGTTTATGAACGTTGATCCCATCACTCTTCAAGTTATTCAGGCGCGGTTGGCCGGCATCGTCCAGGAGATGCAGAACTCCCTTTTCCGCACCGGCTTCTCCACCATCATCCGCGAATCTCAAGACGCCAGCTGCGCCATCCTCAACTGCCAGGGCGAAGTCGTCGCTCAACACGTCGTCCTGCCGCTTCACATGGGCGCCTTTCCCGCCTGCGCTGAAGGGATATTGAAAAGCTATTCTCCTTCTGAGATCCACGAGGGAGATGCTTTCATCACCAATCATCCCTATCTGGGAGGCTCACCTCATGCGCCGGACATGGCGGTGCTGACTCCGATCTTCTATCGCGGGGAATGGGTCGGCTTCGCTGCCGATATGGCGCATAAAAGCGATATCGGGGGGCCGGTTCCGGGAAGCTGGGCCTCCATCTGCCGCCCATCAAGTATATCTCTCGCTTCCTACCGAACCGCGATATCGAGACGATCATCGGAGCGAACAGCCGCACGCCGGAACTGGTGGTCGGTGATATGCGCGGCCAGGTAGGAGCCGACCGTCTAGGCGAAAGGCGCTTCCATGAGATGATGGAGAAATACGGCAAGGAAACGGTCCTTGGCTGCTATCCGAAGCTCTTTGCTCAAACCGAAGCGAAAGTCAGAGGAGAAATCGCCTCCTGGCCCGATGGGACAGCCGAAGGAGAGAGATTTGTCGACAGCGACGGCGTTGAGTTGGATAAGCCGGTGCGCATCCATGTGAAAATTGAGAAGAAGGGAGACCGCCTCTTGTTCGATCTCACGAGATGCGCCGACCAAACCAAGGGACCGGCAAACATCCGGCCCACAGTCGTCCGGGCGGCCTGCTGCTATTGCCTTACAGCGCTGACTGATCCCGCGCTGGCGATCAATCAAGGCTTGGCTGGAATCGTCGAGATGAAGCTTCGCGAGGGGAGCGTCGTGCACCCTTATTTTCCCGCGCCGGTGAACACCTACAATCCCACGGTCCACGCGCTGGTGGAGGCGCTGCTTGAGGCGTTTAGCCAATTGACACCGAAGAAGAAGGTTGCGGACGGTTGCAGCAGCCGCTCGATCATCATCGGCGGGAGGAGCAATAAAACCGGCAAGAGCTACGTTCAGTATGAGATCTACGGCGGCGGCTCCGGCGGCCGGAGCGGCAAAGATGGCGTCTCCGGAACCAACGTCAACCAATCGAATGCCAGGATCGCGCCCCTCGAGATCATCGAATCGGAATTTTCCACACGCCTAAGGCGCTTCGAGCTCATTCCCGACTCAGGGGGCCCGGGAAGATTCAGAGGCGGACTGGGATTCGTCCGAGAATACGAACTTCTGGACCACGAGGCGCGCTTCTCTCTCCGCTCCACGAAGCATGCGGTTGCGCCGAAGGGGATCGAAGCGGGTCATCCCGGCAGAACGGGGAAGTGCACGATCAATCCGG
Source organism: Deltaproteobacteria bacterium (assembly GCA_005878685.1). Lineage (GTDB taxonomy): Bacteria > Desulfobacterota > Binatia > UBA9968 > UBA9968 > DP-36. The sequence continues at coordinate 8,300 of VBLN01000407.1, forward strand.
CCACAGACAAAGAGAAAGTCCTGCCTGCCCGCTATTCCGACCTAACGCTCCATCCCGGTGATGTGATCTGTCTGGAGACGCCGGGCGGAGGCGGGCTGGGCGATCCTCTAGAGCGCGATCCTCTGCGCGTGCTCAACGACGTGAGAAACGGCTACGTCTCGCCGGGGAGGGCGTCGGAGATCTACGGCGTGGTCATCGAGAAAAGTAACGGAGACTTCTCGCTCAACGAAGAGCTGACCAGCAGGCAGCGGACGAAAAAGTAATGAGTGACGAGTAATGAGTTTTGAGGCCCCCTTCACCCCTCATGACTCATTACTGATTGCTCGTCACTGCGGTTTATGAGCGTTGATCCCATCACTCTTCAAGTCATTCAGGCGCGGTTGGCCGGCATCGTCCAGGAGATGCAGAACTCCCTTTTCCGCACCGGCTTCTCCACCATCATCCGCGAATCTCAAGACGCCAGCTGCGCCATCCTCAACTGCAAGGGCGAAGTCGTCGCCCAACACGTCGTCCTGCCGCTTCACATGGGCGCCTTTCCCGCCTGCGCCGAAGGGATATTGAAGAGCTACCCTGCTGCTGAGATCCACGAGGGAGATGCTTTTATCACCAATCATCCCTATCTGGGAGGCTCACCTCATGCGCCGGACATGGCGGTGCTGACTCCGATCTTCTATCGCGGGGAATGGGTCGGCTTTGCCACCAACATGGCCCACAAAAGCGACATCGGCGGCACAGTGCCCGGCAGCGGGTCGGGTCAGGCGCGGGAGATCTATCAGGAGGGCCTCCATCTGCCGCCGGTCAAATATTTCTCCGGGCTTAGACCGGTCACGGAGATCGAATCGATCATCAGGGCCAACAGCCGGACTCCGGAGCTTGTGATCGGGGATCTGCGCGGTCAAGTCGGCGCTGCGCGCCTTGGGGAGCGAAGAGTCGCCGAGCTTATGAACCGCTACGGGAGGGAGACGATCCTGGATGCCAATGAAGCCCTCTGTGGCTATGCGGAAGACCGGCTTCGCCGCGCCATCGCTCTGTGGCCGGACGGAAGGTTCGAGGGAGAGAGCTTTGTGGATCACGACGGCATCGAGTTGGATCGACCGATCCGCATCCATGTCGCAGTAGAGAAAAAAAAGGACGCGATTCACTTCGATTTCACCGGCTGCGGCGACCAAACCAAGGGCCCGGCGAACATCCGGCCCCCTCTAGTCCGCGCCTGCTGCGCCTACTGTCTCGTTTGTCTGGTGGATCCTTTCCTACCAATTAATAAAGCGTTGAATCGTGTGGTCGACGCGACCTTCCGGGAAGGCTCGGTCGTTTGCCCATCCTTTCCCGCGGCGGTCAATACCTATATGCCG
>VBLN01000403.1 GCA_005878685.1 Deltaproteobacteria bacterium
CAATGGCCGCGAAAAAATGATATCTCTCCTCCCTGCCCATCTGCTCCAAGTTGCCCTTGCTCTTTTCCGACTTCATCCCAGGCAGGTCTACTCTCTTAAGATGAAACGGAAGAGCCAAAGCCTCGGCCATCTTGGCCACATGCAACGCGTCTTGACGAGCTTCCTCTCTCCGGATTCCATGTTCAAGGTGGGCCACTTCCAAATGGAGGCCTAGTTCCTCTCTCAATCCTGCCAGGACATGAAGCAGAGCAACCGAATCCGGCCCGCCGGAGACAGCTACCAAGACCTTATCTCGGTAGCAGAGCAGATTGTATTTCCGGATAGTCTCGCTGATTTTTGCCTGAGGAGTCATGAAAGCACGCCCCGCACTAAAAAAATTCTGCTCGCTTTCAGAGGGCAAATCAAGGAGAAGAGAATGGATTTGAGACCACGAGGGAGGAAATCGAGGACCGCGGAATTCTTCAACCGGCTAATCAATGCTGCCTGATGAATCTTTTCATTTCAGTTCGAACGCGGCGAGTTCGTAGTCTGGCTCTTGATCCTGGAGGGGTGTACCACTCACATGCTTGGCCTTGACGAAGGACTTCGTTTCCGGCGCATACCACCAGTGGCGCGCCAACGTGGTGTTCGCAACGGTCTCGCAACTGGGGTTACACACAACCTCATACGAACTCTCCTCAATCTTGAACGCCCCGAAGGTGCCTGCGGGAGTATCGACTGTTTCAGTCCCGACAACCTTGAAGCTGAAAACACGCCAATAGGATCGAGTCGGTCTCGTGCCTGCCGAGATTCGCTGTATTAGAATGCGAAATTCCCATGTATTCTTTACTGACAGAGAAAAGTCTAGGGTCCGCTGCTTCAACAGATAGGAAGGAAACTCCTTCCCATCTTCAGGCGTTATTTGCTTCTGCAAGACCAGAGTCTGGTCATAATAGCGCCAAAGATCCAATCCCCACTCGAAAACATACTGATCTCTCTCAACGGCTCTCACCTTTCGGGTGGCTGTACGACCATCAGCAAAACGGACAGTCCAGGAGTCCCCAACACCGTATTTGGGAAGCTCGGCAACCTTCGGAAGGGCTACAGGCAACCGAGCAGGAAGTGAAGGCGGAGACGAAGGCAGTTTGGCAATAACCTGTGGCTGGGCAGCCTTGGTAGCCTCCTCCGTCTGACGCCTCCGCTCGGCGTCGAGACGCGCCTCTTCTGTCCGAGCCTTCTCTTTAGCAAGTCTCTCTTCTTCTGCCTTGAGTCGATTCCGTTCGGTCTCAACCTTTGCCAACTCCGCCTTGGCTGCCTCTTCGGCCTTTCGCTTGCGATCAAGCTCCAGACGGGTCTCTTCCGTGCGCGTCCTCTCGGTAGTAAGCCGTTCCGCCTCCGCTTTGAGCAGAGCACGTTCCGCGTCGAGCTTCGCCAACTCAATCTTCTGCTTCTCCTCCTGAAGTTTTCTCTGCTCTTCAAACAGCGCCCTTTCCCGCTTGAACTGCTCTACTTCATCCTTGAACTTCTCCCGATCGTCCCGGGGCACAGTTGTCACAAGCCGCGTAGTTTAGGCGCGGTGCTTTTAGGTACCGATTGATCCCGATGACTATGGCCCAGGAGTCCCGGTAGTTCACTCCGGTAGAGAGTGCGACACTGCCAGCCTGTCTTGTCTCAGTAACCTGGGAGGCGTGACCAGCCTCGAACATAAAAACAAGGCTAAACAGGAGCGGCGCACCCCACAGGGAATGCCACTTCGTGCTATGGCCTAAAGAGTTCATGGCGATCTATCAATCCCGGAATTCACTATTCTACGGATATTGCCTCTGCCTGTCTATGAGAGGGTTCTTCCCCTTGTTAGAGGTAGAGTACATCAACTATGCAGCCTGCACGAGAAGCTCAACGATTTCCGTGAGTTTTCATCGTCCCGGCAAGATAAGCGGGGCAGAAAAGGGTGAGACGCGTAGCTATATCTTCAGCCGCCCCAAGTAGCCGGTCATCTCCACATAACCCAAGCCCTTGACCGGTTTGTTACGGTAGGTACCACTGATTTGCGCACTGCCTTCCCAATAAGTAACTTTCGTGCTCTTCCGCGTGTCCAATTCCTGATCGGGAAAGAATGGCGTGATTTCTAAAGCGATCTCTTCGGCAGGGACACGCACGCGCCACTTCATCGGATAAGTTCCGCCGCTTTTCGGGCTCTTCCACTTTTCTAAAACTTCTACACTAAAGTCCTTGAGACCAAGATGGCGTGTAGTCCCGTTTTCGTAAACCAGGGTTCCGCTGGAATAAGGATCCACAGAACCATCCTTCCGCCGGATCAGATAAAGCATGATCTCTGTATTGTTATCGAGCTGGATACTGAACCAGTCCCAGCCTACTTGATCGTCCGTCAACTGATTACTGCCAAACTCGTGATCCATCCAGCTGAGACCGCGAACCTTCTCCTTACTTCCGGCAATCTCTAACTCACCGCCGGTCTTCAAGCGAGTAAGCGAATAATAGTAGGAAGCCCTGCCTCTCCCTTCCCCTTTCTGGCTCAGCCCCTGCTGTCCATGCAAGGCCGGAGGTTTGATGGAAGTCAACTGGAGTTTCAAGGCCACGTCTCGTTCTTTGACTTCGATAAGGTGGTTTCCTCCCTTCGCTTCAACTTTCCAATCCTCATTCCATACGAGATAGCG
>VBLN01000404.1 GCA_005878685.1 Deltaproteobacteria bacterium
CCCCCTGTCACAATGACGTCAACATTGAGCCGGACGAGCTCGGCCGCGAGGTCGGGGAGCCGATCTAACTTTCCCTCCGCAAATCGAGACTCAATCACAACGTTTTTTTCGTCCACATATCCCAAGTCGCGCAGAGCTTCTCGGAACCCGTCGAGACGAGATGATTCAGCAGAAGGGGAGAGGGCCGATAAATAACCTATCCGGTAGACTTTCTTTGTCGGCTGCGCCCCGACTGGAAAGCAAAGCGCTAAGAGCATAGCGCCTAGAGCTAGCCATTTTAGATTTTGGATCCTTCGGCCTCGCTCAGGACAGGTTTTAGATTTCCGATTCATAACTCAACACTCAAAATTCAAAACTAAAAACTTTTTTCACTTAATGACTCTGTCCGCTCTCGCCAGCACGTTCGGCGGAATCGTGAGGCCGAGCGCTTGCGCCGTCTTGACGTTAATGACCAGCTCGGACCTTGTGGGCTCCACCATGGGGAGGTCCGCCGGCTTGGAACCTTGCAGGATCTGATCTACGTACCATGCTGCGCGCCACGATAGATCGGCGATGTTCACGGCATAGCTCACCAGTCCGCCCGCTTCGACGAAATCGGCTCGATCGTACATCGCAGGCAGTCGGTGTTTTGCCGCGAGTTCGACAATCCGCGCTAGGGAACTGTGAAACATGGCGTCAGGCATGACCAAGAGAGCATCGGCGCCCGCCTTGACCGCGGCTCCAAATGCGCTTTCGAGTTCGTTGGGACTTCGAGCCGCCGCGGACTGAAGCATCATGCCCCGCGCCCGCACGCCAAGCTCGAGATCTTTCAAGCCGGGTCCGTGCGACGGATTACTCGGATTTGAAAGGACGGCGACGCGGGTAGTCTTGGGAGCGACTTCTTTGAGAACTTCGACCCGCTTACCGATAAAATCCGGCGAAAGTCTGGACACCCCTGTAACGTTGCTTCCCGGGCGCGTAAAGCTGCTAATGAGCCCGGCCCGAACCGGGTCGCCGGCGCCTGCGATGACGATGGGTATGGTGCTGGTCGCTTCCTTGGCGGCGACCGCTACCCGAGTGCCGGACACCACGATGACGTCAACCTTTTGACGGACGAGTTCCGCGGCAAGCTGCGGCAGCCGATCGAGTTTTCCCTCCGCATAGCGGTACTCCATGGTGATGTTCTTGCCCTCCGTGTAGCCAAGCTCACGTAGACCCTGCCGGAGGGCTTCGTCGCGGGACGCGTTCAGAGACTGCGAGGTCGAGACGAGGACGCCAATCTTCCAGACCTTCCCCGGCTGCTGCGTCTCGGCCATCACCCCCCAGACCAATAGCGTCAATGCGACTGCAACGAACCTAAGTATGTTTTTCATATCCCCCACCTTCATTTTCGATTTTGGATTTTAGATTCATAACTCAACACTCAAAATTCAAAACTAAAAATTTCTTATCTAATTACTTTGTCCGCCCTTGCCAGCACGTTCGGCGGAATCGTCACGCCGATCTGCTTTGCGGCATTGAGATTGATGACAAACTCAAACTTCATCGGCTGCTCCACAGGCAAGTCAGCAGGCTTGGCGCCTTTCAGGATCTTGTCAACATATATGGCTGCGCGTGCGAACAACTCCAAACGGCTCGGTCCATAGGACATAAGGCCTCCCGCCTCTACAAACTGGGCCTCCCCGTGCATTGATGGCAACCGGTTGACTACAACGAAGTCTAGGATCTGGAAATGGTCAGTATCGATGAGCGGATCCCTAACTACGAGCAGCGCATTAGCTCGGTCTCTGGCGGCGACTGCGAATGCGCCTTTGAAATCGTCCGCACTTTTCACCTCCAGGGATTGAAGCTTCAAACCAAGCGCCTGGGCAGCGGCCCGTATCTCTTTAAACTCGATCACATTGGATGAATTGGCCGGATTCCAAAGGACAGCCACGCGGCGGGCCTTAGGGAAAGCCTCTTTGATGAACTCAAGGCGTTTGCCGCTTAACTCTTCGGAAATGGATGTCAGCCCCGTAATGTTTCCACCTGGCCGTGCGAGGCTGGCGACAAGCCCCTCAGTGACGGGATCGCAAACCGTGATAAGGATGACAGGTATCGTCCCGGTGGCTTGCTTGGCTGCACGGGCCGCCGGATCGCCATCTGCCACGATTACGGCAACGTTGAGCCGGACCAGCTCAGCGGCGAGCTGAGGGAGTCGATCGAAGCTCACCTCTGCTAACCGGGACTCAA
>VBLN01000405.1:0-2656 GCA_005878685.1 Deltaproteobacteria bacterium
CCACAAATAACCTGGCCGGCAAAATCCTGTCTGACCAACTTTGCGCGACACAGAGATGGGTCTGAAGCGCAGACCGATGCGGCTTTCGCTAAGCGTCAATGGCGGGCTGGCATGCGACTTTGAGGGACCAATGACTATGCGGGCGGAATGCTCTTGAGGGAAGAAAGGGCCGCGTAACCAATGGCCAAGGATTAGGCGGGAAGGAAGAAGAGGAAGTGCTCCTACCTCACTAAAATAGGCGCCGTAGCATAGGTTCCGAAAAGCGATGACGTGCCGCTGGGGGTTCCGGAGACGGTGGCAGAACAATCGAGAGAACCCTTGATCGCTTTTGGGTTCCCGGAGGCGTCGACACCGGTAATACAAACCGTAGCAAATCCTAACACCTTAGCTTTCTGTACGGGGTTACCACTGCTCAGATCAGCACAATCGATAACGGGCAAAAGAACAGTCCACTTGCCGTTTTGCTTGTTCTTATTAAACTCGGATTCAATTTCATGTATCGCGCTAGACACCTGGCCGTTATTGAGTTCAATCGCATCTCCGCACTTAACTTCAGGGATCGGAGTAGACCCGTTTGTCATCCCTTTAAAAACATCAGCGCTGGCGTTGGGAGTGAAGTAAGATGTGAATGCAGAATCATCGTTAGCGCTGGGAGACTGATTGAAGCCATCCAGTGTCTTCGGGGCATCGCAATTTCCGGGAAATCCTACCTCACAACCCATTAAGGCTAGAGGCAGTCGGGGCTTACCGCTGCATGAGCCAACATATAATGCGACGGCGCTGACATTTATTGTTTTTGACGAAATCCCCCCATTGAGTATGCCGCCGAAAAACAGAGGAGTAAGAAATCCCTTCTTTATGCGGACCCTGTCAGCAGGCCAAGTATCAGGTGCACAGTTCGACTCATTGTCAGCGCAAAATTCTAAGTCAGCAGAACTGAGATTAGCAGGTTGCTTCATGACTGTGTTTGCACTGTTAAGCGCGGTCATCCTTTCATATGCTATGTTGGGATCTTTTTTAGCATTGTAAGGCGGAAGGCCCGCTGCCGCAGAAAGTGCTGCCGCGTCTACTGCCGCTTGCCCCTGATTTCTCACATATGCCATCCACCCCACGTCAATGGATAACCCAACGAATAAAACCATCAGGATTAAGAAAAGGGTTACAAAGATTACGACATGTCCTCGGTTGCTGTGAAGAAAAGCCTTCATCCTTGGCTCCTACGACGTACAGACTTCTTGGTGCTCATAACGCATCCTGGTCTTACTCGCTAATGGGATCTCAGTTAAACCTATGATGCGCATGAACGTGAAGTTGTATGTCCCGTCTACTGTCACAGTAACTTCTTTTCCACACGTAGGACCCTCGGGGGCTGTGTTAGATACTTTAAAATTTGAGAAAAGGCTAATGTCGGGTATCTTCTGCTTGACCGTGCTTGATACCCTCCCATCGCCCGCTTCAAGGTCTGGTAATGTAACGGCTATTCGCGCTCCTTCGCGGGCTGCATTTTGGGCAATATGAGAAGTAAAGTAGACCAGGCCCCAATCGACGGCTCCGCCTACTAGAAGCAGCAAAAAGGGTAAGAGCAAGCTAAATTCGACTATGGCTTGCCCCTTAGAAAATCCTGTGAGGGATTTTCTCCACCTCTTGGTGATTAGATAGAAACGCCGAGTTACCACAGTATTCCCCTTTCTCGCTTTCGGTAACCCGGCTATCAGTATCAGCCCGCTGCTTGGAAGTTGAAGGCAATATCTGACCCGTAGCTTTCCGTCCTCCCCTCACGAGGAGTTCGGCTTTTCGAGCGAAAAGATTTTTAAATGTTCTCTTCTGATGAACGTCTAAAGCAACTCTTATGCCGGTTTTTTTGTGGAAAGATTTTCCTTGCTAAATTGAGGTATGGGGCTTCTGAATTTGTGACAAGAGTAGCGAAAATCTGGCTATGTTGACAAAAAACGGCAATCTGATGGCAACGGCCGTCGGGACAATCAGGTAGAAACTTAATGGCAAATCCTAATTGCCTAGAAAGAGCAAAATTATCCCGTCGCGAGTTCTGACTTGAGGATTTTCCCCGTCGGTCCTTTGGGAAGTTCTTTAAGGATGTTTACCTGCCGGGGATATTTGAAACGCGCCAGCCGCTCCTTACAGTGGTTGAGCAACTCTTCCGCGGTGGTACGCGCTGCGGGCTTTAGAGTGACGAAGGCGGCGACCTCTTCGCCCAGCTCAGGGCTGGAAACTCCGACCACCGCGGCCTCAGCGACGGCCGGATGGGAAAGCAAAACGGCTTCGACCTCCTGCGGAAAAATGGAATAGCCGCCTCGAAGGATTCTCTCCCGCTTTCTGCCGACGATCCGGACAAAGCCCTCGGGAGAAACAATGGCGAGATCGCCCGTGTTGAACCAGCCATTCTCCAGCACGGCCGCTGTCTCCTCGCTATCGCCCAGGTAGCCATCCATGGCGGCGGGAGATTTGATCAGCAGCTCGCCCGGAGCGCCGCGTTTTTTCAGCTCGCCGTCGCCCACGATCCGTATTTCTACGCCGGGTACAGGGCTGCCGACTGCATCGGGAATATCGGTTAGATCGGCGGCGAGGTAGGAAATGGGACGGAACAGCTCCGTCATCCCGTAGCCACGAACAATCCGCGCTGCCGTCCTTTCCCGCC
>VBLN01000405.1:2739-5018 GCA_005878685.1 Deltaproteobacteria bacterium
AGTTGAGCAGGCGGCGGAAGATAGTCGCCACGCTCGGAAAAACCGTCACGCGATCTCTCCGGATCGCGTCGAAGATCGCCTCAGGGGTGAAGCGCTCGACCAATGCGACCGTGGCGCCCAATAAAAGCGGCGCCAGCAGCCCGCCGTTGAGGCCAAGCGAATGAGCCAAGGGCAGCGCCGCCAGCACTGTGTCGTCAGGCGAAAGGGCCATCACCGGCTCCCCCCACGAGCGATTGGCGAACGTCAACGCGTTGTGACTGAAAACGGCTCCCTTGGGGCGGCCGGTGCTGCCCGAAGTGTAGAGAATCAATGCCGGGGCGCTGGTATGAGCTGGCGTATCCCACGAGCCAGGCTCAGCCGTTACTTGATCCACAATCTGTTTGGGTCTGAGATCAGCTATGAGCTTGGCCAGCTCCTCTGATTTGAGCAGCGGGTTCAACGGAGCCGCGGTGGCTCCGAGCTTCAGAACCCCGACGAAGGCAACGACAAAATCCCACCCAATTGGGAGGACGATAGCAACCCGGTCTCCCGCTCTTACGCCTTGTCGTGAAAGATAGCCGGCAAAGCCTGAGCCGAGTTGATCGAGCTCTGACCATGTGAGCTTGCCGCCCTCCCAAGCCAGAGCGGTTTTGCTCGCGAAGCGACCTGCGTTGGACTCCAGGTGACAGACGAAATTTTCGTCCACGGCGTTACGAAGAAAAATCTTTGAGCTTGATCCGTTTCCAGACCGCGGGAGGGATCCGGTTGCGCGGGACGTAAGCGGCGAGCGATGGCTTCGCTGTGGCGTCAACACCCCATTTGGCCGTATGACCGTCCTCTTTGGTCGAAGGATCTAAGTCGGATCCTCTAGCGTTGGAAACGACAGTGATGTCGCGGTCAGGCTGGCAGCGAGTCGCAATCGCCCAATTCACCTGCCGGTCATTGAAGACATCGACATCGTGGTCGACGATCACCACGCGCTTCATATAGAGGTCGGCCCCGAGAACCGCCAGCATCGCGTTCTTAGCCTGGCCTGGCACACGCTGCTCGATGGAAACGTAGCAAGTAAACGGGGCAGGCACGCGCACCGCCTTGACCGACGGAACCATCGAGCGCACGGCGCGGTAAAGATTGGCCTCGATGGGGATCGTAGAGAGAAGAAGATGATCCAGATGGGCCACGGAGATGTCTTGAAAGATAGCCGCCTTGCGGTGAGTGATCGCCCGGACTTTCACGACCTCGCGCTGGCGCTCGCCGAGGCTATAACCGGTGAATTCTCCAAAAGGCCCCTCGGCCGTCCGCTCCTGGGGCAAAATCTCCGCCTCAATGACCAGCTCCGCATGGGCGGGAACTAAGAGATCCGAAGTCTCACATCGGACAAGCTCCAGCGGCTCGCCCAACAGGGCTCCCATGACGCCTCGTTCGTCCTCATCGATGGAGCCGATCGCAAGCGCGCCCAGCGCGATGGCGGGATGAACCCCGAAGGCGAAGGCCACAGGCAGGGGTTGCCCCTGAGCTTCAGCCCTGCGGTAAAACTCCCAAAGGTGTTTTGCCGAGGTCAGATGAATAGACGTCGTGTCTCTCCCTTTGATCATGAGCCGGTTATAGGCGCAGTTCCAGATCTCTTCGGCTGGGTCCTTTGCGAAAGAGATCGCGGCCGTAAAGTAGGGACCGGCGTCGCCTTCGTGGTGGACGATCTGAGGGAGGTCGTAAAGATTGATCCGCTTACCGGTGAGGACGACATCCTTGACTGGAGCCCTCGAAACAAGCTTGGGCGAAATGGGTTTCTCCATGCTGCGCAGGTAGCTCCTTTGCATCCCTTCCGGCTGGACGTTCATCGCTAGCGCCAGACGAGAGCGGCTTGCGTGCAGATTGGTCAGAACCGGAAACTTGCTGCCTTTTACTTTTTCAAAGAGCAAGATGGGTCGGCGTTTGGCCTCCTGTTCGAGCTTGGCCACAACGGCGGTGAGTTCAAAGGCGGGATCGACCTCTCTAGCAACGGTGAGAAGGTCGTCGGGCTGTTTCCGTCTGATTAGTTCTAGATAGCTACGCAGATCCTGAGACATAGACAGATCGAATGAGACTCACTCCACTATCTTCGGGCTCTCCTCGTCCAAGAAACGGTGGCCGCAATAAGGACAGAGAAGTGGAATCTTCTTGTGCCTCAATTCCTGCCAATGGCAGTAAAACTCGCCACGGCATTGAGGACATGTGGCCCAGAAAATTTTCGTCACGACTCCTCCTCCAGCCAAAAAAATTCGAAATCCGAATGTCGAAATCCGAAATCTTGCTAACTTCTC
>VBLN01000055.1 GCA_005878685.1 Deltaproteobacteria bacterium
GGAGAAAAGACTGATCCTCCTCCCTTAAAGTTTTTCCGACCAGAAGAAATCACAGCCTTCGGGCCCGGCGATTGCGGAGTGCTCGACGTTTCCCGGAATGATGAGTTTGTCCCCAGGTCTGCAATCAAACTTCTGCCCCTTGACGGTCACTTCCATGCTCCCTTCTAAAAACACCAGCAGTTTGGTTTCCGGGTGGCGGTGGGGCTCGTAAAGACGTCCCGGCGGGTCAGAAATATAGACGGGATCAAATCCCTCCTTCTGAACCTCTTCGCCTATGATTTCTCTATCTATCGTCTTATAGAACTTCGCTTGATACATAGATTGCCGTTTTTGGATTAAAGATCGACCCAATCCGAAATCGAAATTAGCCTTTCTTCCACCTCGGGACTATCTTCCGATTTGGGATGCCGTCGCCAAGAAGCGTCCTTCCGCCCAGAGGAAAATTCTTCGGCGGGATCGCGCCCATGATGAGAAAGATGACATCCCGTTTTGAGTCGTTGCCGATCGCCCTGTAGACCCGCGGCGCGACGCGCACGATAGTACCTTGAGGCATGGAATGACGCCGCCCATCAAGAACAATCGTTCCAGTCCCTTTTAGAGTCGCAAACACTTCTTCTTGAACTCGATGACGATGAACGTAAGTCGCGCCTGCGCCCGGCTTATAGCGGACGAAACTAAACCCGACGCCTTTGCAGCCCATGGGCCGGGACAGGAACTCTTTCTCTTTAACTTTGCTTAGCGGCACAAAGAGCTTCGCGTACCTTGCCTTTGCCATAAAGGATTCCTCCGTGATTTAATCTGGCCGACGCCGCTGACGGGTTGACCTTGACTCCTGTGAAAGAAGAAAATAGACCGTCAGAGGGGTCAAACGCAACTCGATCTGTTATGTTCTATCGCTATCGCTTTGAGTCGGAGATTTACCGTTCACTCAGCCGCATCCCCATGCACGTCCGGATGAAGCTGGACTTGACAGGAAGCAAGATCTCCCTGACGACCTGGCTCGCCTTTAGCATGGAAGAGCGCGAGGTCCTCTGTCATCTCCCGGTTGAAACAGAGGAAGAAAAGAAGGTTTTTTCTGCTTTTCTCGACTCTCTCACCCGTCGACATGCCGGCGAGCGGCTCGCATTGCTGCCCGCGATCACGGATCCCCCCTGGAAAAATCGACAACAAATCCCTGAGCCTGTCCGGACCAAGGCCAAAGAGAAAGGGCAGGAAGTAACGCTTTCGGAGTGGAATCGCTGGAATCCATATCAACGATATGCCCTTTTTAAACTATCCATGGCTAAAAATGACCAGGAACAATTCCACGCGGCGCTAGAAGAGTTTCGCAGTTCGCCTGCTGAGCGTCCAAATGACCAAACTGAAATCGAACAATAGCTGGCTCTCGCGCGTGATTCCATTTGGCCTTTACGGCCAAGTGAAGCCGCATCACTTTCGTGAAATGGCTGCAGTCGTCTGGGAGAACAAAGGAGAGCTCCCCTACGCGTGGAACATCCTGCGCCGCGGGGTTTGCGACGGTTGCTCTCTGGGGCCTTATGGCCTGCGCGACAACGTCATGGATGGAATCCACCTCTGCACCACGCGCTTGAAGCTCCTGCGTTTGAACACCATGAGAGCCCTTCAACGCACGGCGGTCGCGGACGCGGATCGTCTCAAACAGCTCACCCAGGAAAAACTCCGCTCCCTCGGCCGGCTCCCCTTTCCTATGGTTCGGCGAAGAGGAGAAAAAGGCTTTTCACGTGTCTCGTGGGATGAGGCCCTCAGCCTTGTGGCTGGGGCCATTCACAGGACCGCTCCTCAACGCATGGGATTCTTCGCCACTTCGAGAGGCCTCACCAACGAAGTGTACTATGTCTTTCAGAAGCTCGCGCGCACGCTCGGCACCAACCAAGTAGATCTCTGTTCTCGCCTTTGCCATGCCGCGAGCGTTTACGGACTGAAGGCCACGTTGGGCGTTGGCGCGCCCACCTGCTCGCTCTCTGATTTCATCGGCACCGACCTGCTCGTGATCTTCGGCTCTCACCTGGCCAACAATCAGCCCGTCACGACCAAGTACATGTATTATGCGAAGAAGAAGGGAACATTTATCGCTGTCGTCAACCCGATGCGAGAATATGGTCTGGAGCGCTACTGGGTCCCTTCGGTCCCGACTAGCGCGCTATTCGGCACAAAGCTGATGGACGATTTTTTCCAAGTGCGCGTGGGAGGCGACATCGCCTTCATCAACGGCGCCCTGAAAGCGCTGATCGCTATGAATCGGCTAGACCATGGCTTCATCACAGACCACACGCGCGGCTTCGACGAACTCCGAACTGCTTTGGAAGAACAGCCCTGGAAGATCCTCGAGCAGTGCTCCGGTCTTCCTCGCCTGGAAATGGAACGCTTCGCCCAGATCTATGCTTCGGCCCGCACCGCGGTCTTCGTCTATAGCATGGGGCTGACGCAGCACGAATTCGGAGTGGAAAACGTCAAGGCGATCGTCAATCTCGCCCTCGCTCGCGGCATGCTGGGACGGGAGAAATGCGGCATCATGCCGATCCGCGGCCATAGCGGGGTTCAGGGCGGCGGCGAGTGTGGCTGCGAACCGGACCGCTTTCCCGGCGGCTTCGAAGTCAACGAGCAAAATGCCCGGCGCTTCTCTAATGCGTGGCGTCACCCCGTCCCCTCTTCACCTGGTTTGAAGGTGCCGCAGATGATCGAAGCGGCTCACAAGGGTGAGTTGGAGTTTCTCTATTCCATCGGCGGCAATCTCTTGGAGACCATGCCGGATCGAAGATTCGTCGCCGAAGCGCTGACCCAAGTCCCTGTCCGCGTCCATCAGGACATCGTCCTCAACAGCTCGATGCTCGTCGATCCTGGAGAGGCGGTGGTTATTCTTCCCGCCCAGACGCGGTATGAACAAAAAGGCGGCGGAACCACCACCAGCACCGAGAGGAGAATCCGATTTACGCCGGAGATCCCCGGCCACCGCATCGGAGAGTCCCGTCCCGAGTGGGAGATTCCCTGCCTCATCGCGCGGCGGGCAACGGCCAACGGGGATCGGCTGTTTCCTTTTGCCGACACGCGGAGCATCCGAGAAGAGATGAGCCGGGTCATGCCCATCTATCAAGGAATCGAGAAGCTGGTGAAAGAGGGCGACTCGCTTCAGTGGGGCGGACCTTATCTGTTCAAGGGAGGAAATTTCTCCAACATGCCCGAGGGGCGCGCTGTCTTTACCCCGCTTGTGCCTCCTGACCGAAGGCCACCGGAAGGTTGTTTTTACCTGAGCACAAGGAGAGGAAAACAATTCAACAGCATCGTGTTAAGTTCTGTGGATCGGCTCACCGGAAGCAAAACTCGAGACGCGATCTTCATCTCTCCTGAAGATGCGGAGCGGCTGGGTTTAAGCGATGGGGAGCACGTCACTGTTCGTTCGAAGGTGGGCGAGATGAACGGCACTATCCAGATCGCGCCCGTAAAGGCGGGCACTCTGCAGGCGTACTGGCCCGAGGCGAATGTCCTGATCCCGAGCCGAACCGATCCACTCTCCGGCGAACCGGATTATAATGCGGAGGTGAGGATTGAGAGATCATCACGGTGAATCGGTGTAGATTCATGGAAACTAGCGCACGACTAGTGTTATGCTGACACCAACTCTGAGCTGTGCACGACCGAGAGGTAGGACTTACGGACTGTGAGAGATCTAATTGAGGAGCACAAAGATGAGATCAGAAGCGCGTGGCAAAGACATTTCCGACGTTGAGGTTACTCACATCTCGATGCACGGGTTTTGGCTTCTCTTCGAAGGGAAAGAGCTTTTTCTATCATTCAGCGATTTTCCCTGGTTCAAGGGAGCGGTAGTATCGGCAATTCTCAACGTACAACTGCTACATAAGGATCATCTCTATTGGCCCGACCTCGATGTGGATCTCTCCGTTGAGTCAATTGAACACCCCGAGAACTTCCCACTCGTTTCGAAACCAAGCTAACCTCCGTTCTGTCACGCTGAGAGAGACGGCCTGACTACTTCTGCTGACCTGTTTCTCCACGAAAAACCAACACGCCTCCACTTCGCACAACATTGAATAAACGTGCTTGTGCCAATGATCTACACCCATGTGCTCAATCGAGGAGGTAAAGGGATCCGAAGCCCGGCTGATGGTATTGGGATCGGGCCAATTTCTTAAGAACCTGTAATAGGCCGAAGTAGTTGTCGGCCTCTGTCATTGGAGCGGCAACTGGGCTCTTTACAACCTATGGAAACGATTATAAAAACGGGTTCACACTTATAGTTAGCGGACTGCGTTCCGAGTAGGCATAGAGGCGGAGCATGGCGCGAATTCGCATAGTCACACTCAACATGGAGCAGGACCACAAGCGCTGGGAGGCGCGGCGCGAACTCATCGCCGAGCAGCTCGTCGCGCTCAAACCCGACGTGCTTGCCCTGAACGAAGTGTGCGTGCCGCTGCAGACCGCGCGCTGGATGCAGAGAGTTGCGAAGGACCGGATGGGCATCGAGTATGCGCTAGTACAGCAGACCAAGCTGAACGGCCTGGCGGGGATCGAAGCCGAAGCCCTGCTCACGCGCTTCCCGCTCATGGAGACCGGAAATCTCGATTACCAGGCGCGTGACATGGTTGCGCTGGTCGCTCGCATCGTCGTCGACGGCGAGCCCGTCGATGTTTACGTCACGCACCTCTACATGTCGAGAGGCGACGATTCGCTTCGGCTTTATCAAGCGCAGCAGTTGCTGGCGTGGATCGACAGCCGCAAGGATGTCACGGCGCGCATCGTGTGCGGGGACTTCAACGCAACGCTGGACAAGTCTTCGGCTGTCCTCATGGCGACGCGCTTCCGGCACACACAGACTGCGCCGACTGCATTCACGCCCCTCGCCGAAAGCGACGGCACGATCTCGCATCCCTATTGGTCGCGGATGGACCGGTGCATTGACTACATCTGGGTCTCCGAAGACGTAAAGATCATGGAGAGCGGAGTGTGCTTCGATAAGGCGAGTCCGGGCGATGCCTCGCTCTGGCCGTCCGATCACGCAGGCGTATGGGCCGATCTCGGAATTGCTAACTCCAGTTCGAGCGGACGCGCTAAAGCGCGCCACTCAACATGACGTTAGGCATCGCATCACGAATCGAGCTTGAGTCTTTCCGTATGGACATTACGAGCTGCACCAAGGCTGACTACGATCAGATTGTTACCCACATCCAGGAATTCTGGGGCAGCGACCGCACGCTTAACCTTCACCATCCCATGTTTGTGTACGAGTTCGGTAACTCGGCCTACATCATCAAAGATGGGAACCAGGTTGCCGCCTACCTCTTTGGCTTCATCTCACAGACTGAGCCTACTGCCTACGTCCATCTCGTAGGAGTCAGAGAGCCGTACCGGCGGCGAGGCTTGGCGCGTCGCCTCTACGATCATTTTGTGAGGTTCGCCCTCATTCAGGGCTGTACAGAGCTGAAAGCCATCACAACGCCGAGCAACAAGGAGTCCATTGCATTTCACCGATCGCTGGGAATGGAGTTGACAGGAAAACTAAACCGCGACGGAGTTCAAGTCATCAAAGATTATGCTGGTCCAGGGCAGGACCGAGTGGTATTTCGAAAAACATTGAGACAGGCGGACGCCGCCTAACAAAGCCGTTCCAGCTGACCGCGACCCGGTGGCGGCTCTGCGTGAACATGGGAGGCCACAGGTGGGCCGCGGCGGGTGACCGCCGGGTGTTAGCCATTTGTGAGGAGTAACTATGTACACAAGGCTCATGCCGCTGGTGCTTTTCTTATTGTTCCTCGGAGGCTGCAGCGTCACAACCTCCAGCCTGTCCATTACCACGACCGGAACCAACGGAGCCTCGCAGCAGATCCCGGCCAAGCTGTTGAAGCCGGACGGGCCGGGGCCGTTTCGCGCCGTTGTGATCATGCACGACTGCAGCGGCCTCGGCCACCGCTCCAGCGGCGCCCCGGACCGCTGGGCAAGGGAACTCCTGACGCACGGATACGTTGTACTCATCCCCGACAGTTTCACGACGCGCGGGCACCCCGCTGGCGTGTGCACCGATCCGTCGCCCAGCTGGACCGAGGTGAGTCCCCTTCGGCGCGCCCGCGACGCGTACGCGGCGCTTGCCTATCTCCGGACCCTGCCTTATGTCGACAAATCGCGGGTCGGACTCATGGGCGGCTCCCACGGCGGGTCGACGACCCTGGCGTCGATGGTGGCGCCGGGAAGCGATAGAGAGCCGCTCGCGCGAGACAAGAGCGCGGGCTTCGCTGCCGCAGTCGCTCTGTATCCGGGCTGTGCTGCTCGTCTGGGAAGCTGGCGGGTCGTGCGGCAGTCTGGGACGAGCGGGCCGATCACTGATTATCTCGGCGTGTACAAGCCCCTTGCCCCCCTGCTGATTCTCATCGGACAGAACGACGACTGGACACCAGCGGAACCTTGCCGGAAGCTGACGGAAGTTGCCCAGCAAGCCGGGTATCCTGTGGCGCTCAAGGTTTATCCGGGCGCACACCACTCGTTCGACAGCAACAACCCCGTGCGCTACGTAGCGGCGCGCGTCAACGCGAATTCCCTTACCGGGCGCGGCGCTACGACCGGCGGGGATCCTAAAGCATGGGCCGACAGCATTCGCGAGGTCGTCACGTTCTTCGATCGGCACCTCATGCAGAAGGGAAATTAGCGTCTGAGGGAAATTCCGGGGACACAATACTAATTTCGGGAAACTGGCCGGGCGGCCAAAAAAAATCCAACGAAATCTTTATTATGTCTCCAGAAAATTACGGCTGAGCCTAGCGTTATGCTTGACATTTTTGTGAGGTGTTAGGTGGACTGGACTGCCATTCTCAAATCAACAATCACGCTGTTCGCCATTGTTAATCCCATCGGCAGCATTCCTCTTTTTCTCCAGCTTACCAGCAGCATGACGCCACAAGAAAGGAGAAGGGCCTTTCGGACCGGCATCCTTTCAGCTAGTGCGATCCTCTTCGTCTTCATCCTAGCGGGAGATAAGATCCTGACTGAGTTCTTTCAAATCCGCCTCACGGACCTAATGGCAGCAGGTGGCCTGTTACTTCTGATCATTGCAATGGATCATCTGGTGTTCGGCGCGCTGGTACGCGGCGTACTAACCGGAGAGGAGCAGGATGCCGATCATATCGGAGCGGTTCCCATCGCTTGTCCCATTCTCGC
>VBLN01000056.1 GCA_005878685.1 Deltaproteobacteria bacterium
CGTGCTGCTCACTTTCTCTGAACACGGTTTGTTTGTCGCTGCGGTCTCTGTGCTAGTAGTTGCAGGCCTCAGTTGGTTGATTCTTTACTTTATCGATGCAATTTATCGTGTCCTGGGGAAAACAGTCTGCACTGTGCTTTCCAAGATTCTATGTCTTTTCATTGCCGCCATTGGCATGAGACTCTTGATGCAGGGACTATCTCACTACTTCAAGTGAACCCCTTATTGAATGTGGAACTGCGTCCATTGGAGACAGATCTTCGCAAGCCAAGGACCGGGGAGTCAGAGGGAAAGCAGAACCACGCGCTCCAGCCTATCACGGGCCCCCTTCGCGTTCCCGCGAAAGCTGAGCGCTAGCGTTGAGGATGTAGAAAAAGTTATTTTAGGTTATATTTCCCTCCATCCACGGCGTTGCGAGAGCAACGCACACCCCTCAACGGAGGTGAATTCCCCTCGATGGCACGCTACAAGCCGTACGATGTAAACCAAGTCACCTTAATCCCGGTATCCTTTCCAGACCAGATTGTGCCTGGAAGCTTTGAATACGCGCTGAACGAGATTGTCGATGAGCACATAGACATGCGGCCCTTGGAGGCCCGCTACCAAAACGATGAGACCGGGTGTTTAGCTTACGACCCGGCGATTCTGCTCAAGATCGTATTGTTCGGTTACTATAAAGGGATCATATCGAGTCGGCGCTTGGCCGAAGCGTGCCAGCGCAACGTCCAGTTTAAAGCGCTCACGGCTGATACCCAACCCCACTTCACTACGATTGCAGGCTTTGTGGCCACGATGCACAAGGAAGTAGCGGGAGTGTTTGGTGATGTATTGATCTACGCCGATGCTTTGGGATTGATCGGCAAAGGCACCTTCGCCATTGACGGCTGCAAGCTACCGTCCAACGCCTCCAAGGAATGGAGCGGGACCCATGACGAGTTAAAGAAAAAGCAGCAGAAGTACGAGGTAGCGGCCAAAAGGATCGTGGCGCGGCATCGGGACAGGGATTCCAAAGAATCAGCGAGTCCCATGGCCGAACAAGACCACAACAAACTGGCCACCTACAAGCGCAAGATTGAAAAGATCAAGACTTTCCTAAAAACCAACACCAAGAACATTGGTCCCAGCGGCAACGAGCGCAAGAGCAACATCACCGATCCGCAGAGCGCCAAGATGTCGACCAACCACGGAGTGATCCAGGGCTACAACGGAGTAGCGGCGGTCGATGAGAAGCATCAGATCATCGTTAACGCCCAAGCCCACGGCGAAGGACAGGAGGCGCACTTACTTCAGCCCATGCTTGAGAGCACGCGTGCAGGACTCAAGGCCGCCAAGATTTCCCCAGACGTGTTTCAGCAAGCCAAACTGACCGCCGATGCGGGCTATCACAGCGCTGCCTCTGTGACATACACCCAACAAAACGGCATCGACGCCTACATTGCCGATCGCAGCCATCGCCAGCGTGATCCCGCCTTTGCGGATTACGACCGGTATAAGATTCGATTCCGAAAAGACAAGCGTCGCTATAACGGGATTGATTCTCAGCGGTTTACGGCCAAAGACTTTATTTACGATGAGAAGGATCGGAGCTGCCATTGTCCCGCGGGCAATCGGCTATACCGGAACGGCAACAATATCAACATCCATGGGTTTATCGGTATGAAGTTCCGCGGCGCCAAGTCGGTGTGCGGACCCTGTATACTTAGAAAGCGTTGTTTAAAGACGCCGCAGAGCACTGAGACCAAGCAAGTGACGATATTTATCGGGCGCGCCGAGGCAACCAAGGACAGCCCGATCGAGAAGATGCGGCGCAAGTTCGATACCTTATTTGGCCGCTTTATCTACAACAAACGGATCGCGATTGTGGAGCCGGTGTTTGGGAATCTAAAGAACAAGGGGATGGACCGGTTTACCCTGCGCGGCAAGAAGAAAGTGAACACCCAATGGCAATTGTTCAGTTTGGTGCACAACATCGAGAAGATTGCCTCCCTGGCAGCGGCATAGCGGCAAGATCGCAGGGAAAACTACCGGCCCTCGCCAATGTACTGTCTGGCACAGCTGATGAAACTGAAATGACGTCGTTCACGCAGAGAACAAGAAGCACGACGAAGAACTGCTTTCAAAATCGAGTTTTTCTACAGGCTCGTTAGAACGCAGACGTAAGTTTAAAGGAGGAATGAAATGGCGCGAATGGTGGTAATTTGTCGAACGCCAAAGGACATTGCTGCTTTCGACAAGCATTATTTTGAAGTGCATGTTCCTCTGGCGAAAAAGCTCCCTGGCTTGAGGAAGTACGAAGTAAGCAAAGGCTCCATAGTTTCGCTCGCTGGCGCCCCTGAATCCTATTTGATCGCAACATTGCACTTTGACAGCTCGCCTGCAATCAAAGAAGTTTTTCCAACTGCGCGTGGGCAAGCTTGTGCGGCAGACCGGCGCCTTTTAGCGCCGGATGACGCGGATGTGCAAATGTTTTTGTTCGACAACCAAGAGGTGTGAGCGTTCTAACTTCGCGCTCAACTCGGATGCGCAAAAGCGGCGCGCCGGTTAGCTTCGCGTTAGGCTGGCGCGGAAGCTAGAAGTGCTCGAGCCCTGAGCAGGAGAGACCGTTA